>NZ_DASZKT010000229.1:0-63455 GCF_035552695.1 Actinospica sp. | reverse complement strand
GGGCCTGTTATTTTGCCGCGCTCTTCAGGCTCAGGCGCGGGCCTTCGGCATCAGCCGCGCGCCGGCCACCGCGGACGTGACCTCGGCCAGGCGGGTGAGGCGCAGCACTTCGAAACGGTGGAAGTTCGGGTCGCCGAGGCGGCAGACCAGCACGCGCACGCCGGCCGAGCCGACCGGGGCCGTGGCGTAGTGCGAGGACCCGATCGTCACGGCGCTCGCCCGCGGCGGCAGGTCGGGCAGCACGGCGTCGGCCGGGGCGTCCCAGCTGCGCGCCAGGACGCCGCCGCCCTGCTCCGGGGAGAGCACGAGCGCCCAGTCGGCGCCGAGGATCCGCGGCAACGCGTCGGCCATCAGGTTCAGCGAGGCCCGCGGGTCGGCGGCGATCCGGCCGAGCAGGTCGAGGTCGGGGAACGCGCCGGGCACCTCGCCGGAGGCCCGCATGCCCTCGAGCGTGACCCCGCCGAGGCCGAGCAGCGCCTTCTCCAGCGCGGGCCGCCGGTGCTCCTCGGGCAGGAAGACGGTGATCTCGTCCAGCGCCCGCCCCTGTTCCCGGCTCAGCACGTTGACCTGCACGATGTCCGCGCCGCACGCGCCGAGCTCCCGGGTCACCTGGCCGAGCGCCCCCGGCCGGTCCGATACCCACAGTCGCAGCCTGAGCAGCATGCTCACGCCACCTCCTCTTCCGTTCGGCGCACCGCCGAGCGGTCCGTGCCCGGGCACGCTTCAGTCAAACCGGCTCCCGTTTCCGCACCGTTGCGTCCGGGTCACAAGCGGGGTGCGCGAGCAACGTCACACTGTGGCGGATGGTCTCAGTCCCGCCGAGCCGTCACCTGCGGACACGCCGCCTGCCCGCGAACACGAGCCCTGCGAACCCAGCCGCGAACAACGCCCCCGCGACGACTTCGTGGCTGCGGAACCGGTCCGGCGCCTCGTCCTGGATCCGCCCGTGGAACTCGTCGAAGCGCCGCGGGAAGGGCGAGTACCCGAAGAAGATCTTCGACGGTTTGTTCAGATCCGGGAACGCGGCGCCCGCCATCCCGGCGAAGACCGCGGCCCGCTTCCCCGGCCGCGCGACCGCCGTCGCCGCCCCCATGACGGCGAGCCCGGTCAGCCCGTCCGCCACCGCCACCCGCATGAAGTGCTCGTGGCTGTCGAACCTCCCCCAGTGCGGCACCGCGTCCAGCACCAGGTGCGACGCGAATCCGAGCGGAAACGCGCTCCACGGGCTGCGCGCCACCGCCCCGATGATCGCGCCGGACAGGACGTGGTTCGTGACGAGCATGAGATCAGTCTCCCCCATTCCGCGCCACTACGTGTTCCTTCGCTGTCAAGCACCTGTCAGGCGCCGGATTTTAGCCCGTTAGAGTGATCTTTCCGAAATGCGCATCGTAGGACCTGACGAGCCGCCAGGATGATCCGGACGGGTCCGAACGGGGCTCGTGAAAGTTCCCGGCGCTGAAGGGAGGTGGGACGATGTCTGCCATGACGACTGAGCGACCGCTCGCCGCTGCCGTGCGAGCCATCCACGACGAAATCGACCCGCCGGAGGGTTACCGGGTCGAGATCGTCGAGGGGAAGATCGAAGAGTCGTCCACGCCGTTCGGCAGGCATGCCTACATCTTGCTGCTGATCCGCGGCGCGGTAACGCCGTCTTTGCCCGCAGGGTTCGGCCTCTTCGAGAACACGACTCTTGAAGAGCCGGAGGTCGACAGGTACATCCCGGACCTGGCAGCCTGGCCGCTCTCGCTCATCGAGACCGAGTCCGAATGGGCCTTCCGTGGTGATGAGTGCCTCCTCGCCGTTGAGGTGACCTCGCCGGATCAGGAACGACGCGACTATGCCAAGGCAGCGGGGTACGCGCGATCACACGTCCCGATCCACCTGCTCGTAGACCGGAAGCTGCGCAATTGCGTCCTGTTCGTCGAACCGAACGGTGAACAGTACACGGAGCGACATGAGATCCCGTTCGGCAAGCCGGTCACCCTGCCGCTCGATCCACCGGTCACGATCGAGACCTCGGAGTTCTGAGCGACCGCGGCCGTCAGCCGTCGAAGCGGTCGAATTCGAGGACGCGGAGGATGGCGCGGCCGGCGGCGTCGGAGGCGGCCAGGTCGACCTCGGCGCGCAGGTGCCAGTCGTGGTTGTCGGCGGGGTCGTCGAGGATCTGGCGGACCTTCCAGACGGTGGGGGCCTCCTCGATCTCGATCAGTTTGGGGCCGCGCGCGTCCGGGCCGGTGCCGAGTACCTCGTGCTCGTCGAAGTAGTCGCCGAGCGCCTCGTCCCAGTCGTCGTACTCCCAGGGGCCGGTCCACTCGTCGGTGTGCTCCAGGCCCTCGGCGTCCTCGGCGTCCAGGGCGACGAGGCCATCGACGTCGTCCCGCGCGGCCAGCTCGACGCGGCGGAAGAGGGCGTTGCGGACCAGGACGCGGAAGGCCCGCCGGTTGCCGGTGACGGGGGGCGGGGCGTCGTCCAGGGCGGCCTGGGCGGCGGCGTGCGCCTCGGGGTTGCGCAGGGCCTCCCACTCGTCGACGAGGCTGGAGTCGATCTGACGGACCGTCTCGCCGAGCCACTCGATCAGGTCGACGAGGTCGTCGCTCTTGGCCGACTCGGGGATGGTGTGGCTGAGCGTGCGGAAGGCGTCGGCCAGGTACCGGAGCACGATGCCCTCGACCCGGGCGAGGTCGTAGGCGGCGATGTAGTCAGCGAAGGTCATCGCCTGCTCGTACATCTCGCGCACGACGGCCTTCGGGCTGACCGGGTGGTCGCCGATCCACGGGTGGGCGCCGCGGTACGTGGTGTAGGCGTGCTCGAGCATCTCCTCGAGCGGCTTCGGGTACGAGATGTCGGCGACGCGCTCCATCCGCTCCTCGTACTCGATGCCGTCGGCCTTCATCTCGGCGATCGCCGCGCCGCGCGCCTTCTTCTCCTGGGCGACCAGGATCTGGCGCGGGTCGTCGAGGATCGACTCGATGATCGAGAGCAGGTCCAGCGCGTAGGACGGGGACTCGGGGTCGAGCAGGTCGAATGCCGCGAGGGCGAAGGTCGACAGGGCCTGGTTGAGCGCGAAGTCCTGCTGCAGGTCCACGGTGAGGCGCACGATCCGGCCGGTCTCGTCGGGGGTCTCCAGGCGCTCGACGACGCCCGCGGCCAGCAGCGAGCGGTAGATGGCGATCGCACGGTGGATGTGCTTGCGCTGGGCGGAGCGCGGCTCGTGATTGTCCGTCAGCAACTTGCGCATCGCCTCGAAGGCGTTGCCGGGCCGGGCGATGATCGACAGCAGCATCGCGTGCGTGACCTGGAAGCGGGAGACCAGCGGCTCGGGCTCGGCCTCGATGAGCTTCTCGAAGGTCTGCTCGCTCCAGTTGACGAAGCCCTCCGGCGGCTTCTTCCGCGCGTAGCCGCGCCGCCGCTTCGGATCGTCGCCGATCTTGGCGAGGGCGCGCTCGTTCTCGACGACGTGCTCCGGGGCCTGCGCCGCGACGTAGCCGATGGTGTCGAATCCGGCACGACCGGCGCGACCGGCGATCTGGTGGAACTCGCGGGCGCGCAGCAGCCGGGAGCGGCGGCCGTCGTACTTGGACAGCGCGGTGAACAGCACGGTGCGGATCGGGACGTTGACTCCCACGCCGAGGGTGTCGGTGCCACAGATGACCTTGAGCAGGCCGGCCTGGGCGAGGCGTTCGACGAGTCGGCGGTATTTCGGCAGCATGCCCGCGTGGTGCACGCCGATGCCGTGCCGGATGAAGCGGGAGAGCGTGCGGCCGAAGCGGGTGGTGAAGCGGAAGCCGCCGAGCAAGTCCGCGATCGCGTCCTTCTCCGCGCGCGAGCAGACGTTCAGGCTCATCAGCGACTGGGCGCGCTCGATCGCGGCGGCTTGGGTGAAGTGCACGATGTAGATCGGGGCCTGCCCGCCCTCGAGCAACTCCTGCACGGTCTCGTGCAGCGGCGTCATCCGGTACGAGTAGGACAGCGGCACGGGGCGGTCGGTAGACCGGACGGTCACCGTGTCCCGGCCGGTGCGCCGCTTGAGGTCAGATTCGAAGCGCTCGACGTCGCCGAGGGTCGCGGACATCAGCAGGAACTGGGTCTGCGGGAGCTCGAGCAGCGGGATCTGCCAGGCCCAGCCGCGGTCCGGGTCTGCGTAGAAGTGGAACTCGTCCATGACCACGAGCCCGGCCTCGGCCTGCTCGCCGTCGCGCAGCGCGATGTTCGCCAGCACCTCAGCGGTGCAGCAGATGATCGGCGCACCCGGGTTGACCGACGCGTCGCCGGTCATCATGCCGACGTGCGCGGAGCCGAAGGCCTCGCAGAGGTCGAAGAACTTCTCCGAGACCAGGGCCTTGATCGGCGCGCTGTAGAAGGAGCGCTGCCCGCGGGCGAAAGTCGCGAACACCGCGCCGGCCGCGACCAGTGATTTGCCGGAGCCGGTGGGTGTGGCCAGGATGACGTTCCCCCCGCCGACCAGCTCGATCAGCGCCTCCTGCTGGGCCGGGTAGAGGCCGATGCCGCGGCCGGAGACCCAGGCCTCGAACGCGGAGTAGAGGGAGTCCGGGTCGGTCGTGTCCGGCAGCTGGTCGAAGAGGTTCACCGTTACATCATCTCAGGCCGACGCGGCGGTTCCGGCGCGCCGCCGGATTTGCCTCGGCGGTTCTCACGAAGATCGACCACGGCATCTTCCATACATTAAGCAGAGACCGGTAACCTTTGCGGCCATGGTGCTCAGAAAGCTGCTGCCCGGCCGGAAGACCGACTCCGCGCGCGAGAGCGTGCCGGTGAGCGGCGAGGAGATCGCCGCGCTACTGGAGTCGCTGGCCACCGCCTCGACCTCGGCGACCTGGAAGTGCCGGCACGGCGCCGGGTCCGTGCTGGTCGAGGGCTCGGTGGACTTCGGGGCGCGCGAGTCGCGGGCCACGGTGATCCGGGGCAAGGCGACGTACGAGTACATCCGCCGCGGCTCCACGGCCTTCCGCGCGCCGGTGGTCGAGGACGAGGACGCCGAGCAGAGCTGGGAGTTCGCCTCGGAGACGGACGCCTGCGGGATCCACGCGTACGCCATCCCCGAGGTGCTCGCCGCGGCCGTGCGCACGGCCGGGCACCTCAACGTGGGCAAGGCGGAGGAGGTCGGCGAGCGCAAGCTGGTGCCGGTCACGGCCTCGCTCAAGCCGAAGACGACGGATCCGGACGGCCGGGTGGCCCGGCTGGCGCGGCAACTGCGCGACCACGGCGCGATGGTGCTGCTGGTGAGCGCGCTGGTGGAGCCGTCCGGCTGGGACGAGGAGACGGACGAGCCGGCCGGCCCGCGGATCGCGCGGCTGCGCATCGAGCTGCCGCACTGGACCCCGGCGGACAACCCGATGGACGATCACGCCGTCAGCATCGAGCTGTTCGACCTCAACGAGCCGGTGGAGATCGACGTGCCGCAGGAGGCGGAGGCCGACCGCCGGCGCACGACCCGCACCTGCGCGGACCTGGCGCTGTTCTGATCCGCCGTCGGACGTGCGTAGCACGTAGCATCGCGGAAACCACGTGGTCGCGCGGGAGTGTCGGCGATCTTCGATAAGGTGACCGCGTGCACGTGGACCCCTTGACGGCGAACGGTGTGGTGGACGAGTGACGATGACTGACCCTGAGCGGCGCGCGTTGACCATGGCGCAACTGCCCGCGCGGGCGAAGATGGCGGTCGCGGCCGGCAAGCTGACCGGCGCGGTGTCGCGGGCCGCGGGCCGCGGGTCGGGGGCCGTGGTGGGCGGCCGGATCGCGCTGCGGCTGGACCCGGAGCTGCTGCGGCGGCTGACGGCCGGCCGCGCGTGCGTGCTGATCTCGGCGACGAACGGCAAGACCACCACGACCCGGCTGGTCGCCGAGGCGCTGCGGGCTAAGGGTCCGGTCGCGTCCAATGCGCTCGGCGCCAACATGCCCGCCGGGATCACCGCGGCCATGGCGAACGACCGGAACGCCGAGTTCGCCGTGATAGAGGTCGACGAGAAGTACCTGCCGGGGGTGGCCGAACAGACCGAGCCGCGGGCGATCGCGCTGCTCAATCTCTCCCGCGACCAGCTGGACCGGGCCGCCGAGACCCGGATGATGGCGCAGAAGTGGCGCGACGGGCTGGCCGACACGGACGCGACGGTGATCGCGAACGCCGACGACCCGCTGGTCGTGTGGGCCGCGGGCCGGGTGCGCGAGGTCGTGTGGGTGGCGGTCGGCCAGGGCTGGAAGGACGACGCCTGGTCCTGTCCGCAGTGCGGCGGCGTGCTGCACCTGGACTCGGAGGACTGGAGCTGCGGGTCCTGCGATCTGCGCCGGCCGGAACCGGCCTGGTTCCTCGACGGCGCGGAGCTCGTCGCGCCGGACGGCGCCCGCGTGGGACTGGCCGGGCTGAAGCTGCCGGGCCGGGCCAACCGGGCCAACGCGGTGAGCGCGGCGGCCACCGCCGCGGTCTTCGGCGTGCAGCCGACCGCGGCGATACAGCGCATGGAGCACGTGACGGCCGTCGCCGGCCGATATGACACCGTGACGTATCGCGGCAGGACACTGCGACTGCTGCTGGCGAAGAACCCGGCGGGCTGGCTGGAGACCTTCGATCTGGTCGCCGCGCGCGGCGAGGAGCCGACCGGACCGGTACTGCTGTCGGTCAACGCGCTGTCCGCGGACGGCACGGACACCTCGTGGCTGTGGGACGTGGACTACACCCGCCTCGTCGGGCACCACGTGCTGGTGATCGGCCGGCGGCGGCTCGACCTGGCCGTCCGCCTGCAGGTCGCGGGCGTGGACTTCGAGGTGTTCGACGATGTGGAGGCGGCGGTGGACGCGGCCCCGGCCGGGCCGATCGACGCCATCGCGAACTACACCGCGTTCCAGCAACTGCGACAGAAAGTCGGGGCCTGAGACCATGGCCGGACAGAGCGCGCTGCGCATCGTCTGGATCTACCCGGACCTGCTTTCCACCTACGGGGACCAGGGCAACGCTCTGATCATGTCGTACCGGGCGCGGCTGCGCGGGCACGCGGTCGAGCAGCTGAACGTGCGCAGTGACCAGCCGTTGCCGGTGCAGGGCGACATCTACCTGATCGGCGGCGGCGAGGACCGTCCGCAGCGCCTCGCGGCCGAGCGGCTGCGCAAGGACGACGGCCTGCAGCGCGCGGTCGAGGGCGGCGCCGCGGTGCTCTCCGTCTGCGCGGGTTTCCAGCTGCTCGGGCACTCGTTCTACGACGAGGAGCAGGGCACGCTCCCCGGCCTCGGCCTGCTCGATGTCACCTCGAGCCGCGGCACGGTCCGCTGCGTCGGCGAGGTCGTCTCGCAGCCGGACCCGGCGCTCACCGTCGGCGGCAGGCCGCTGCCGAGGCTGACCGGCTTCGAGAACCACATGGGCACCACGACGGTAGGCGCGGACGCGAAGCCGCTGGCCACGGTCCGCAGCGGGAACGGCAACGGCGCGGGCACCGGCGTGGACGGCGCGCACGCGGGCCGGATCGTCGGCACCTACCTGCACGGGCCGGTCCTCGCCCGCAACCCCGGACTCGCCGACCTGCTCCTCGGCTGGGTCGACGGCGACCCGGCCCCGACGAAGGCCGAAGACGTCTGGCACGAGAAGCTCCGCGCCGAGCGGCTGGCCGCCGTCGGGGCCTGATTCAGGTCCCGCTTGGGGCGCTGATTCGACGACCCGATTCGACCGCGCGTCAGGGCAGCAGGATGAGCTTGCCCCTGGCGTGGCCGCCCGCGCTGATCTCGAGCGCCGTGCGCCAGTCCGCGAGCGGGAAGGTGCGGGCGATCGGGATGGTGAACCTGCCGTCGGCGGCGCGCCGGGCGTACTCGCCGAGCAGGTCGTAGCGCAACGTCCTGGGCTGGTCCTCGTCGAAGCTGGTGCGGACTCCGAGTCGTGACGCGGCGGCGGGATCGCTGACCGTGAGCACGCGGCGCGGATCACCACCCGCGATCCGGACGAGACCGGGCAGCGCGTCGCTGGCCGGAGCGGTGTCGAGGACCAGGTCGACCGGGCCGCCGACGGCCTGCTCGACCCGCTCGACCATGCCCTCTCCGTAGGACGTCACCGTCGCGCCCAGTGCGCGGAGGCGTTCGGCGTAGGTGTCCCCCGCGGCCGCGAACACGCGCGCGCCGCGGATCAGCGCGATCTGCACGGCGGCGAATCCGACCATCGTTCCGGCGCCGTGCACGAGCAGCGTGTGGTCGGCCGTGACGCCGAGACCGTCGAGGCTTCGATACGAGGTCTCCAGCACCAGCGGCAGCGCGGCAGCCTGGACCGGGTCGAGCCCTTCGGGGATCCGAGCCCAATTGGTCATGATCGCGAAATCGGCGGCACCGGCACTGTGCCCACCGGCGTAGTCGGCGCTTCCGAAGACGAGGTCCCCGACGGCGACGTCAGTGACG
This sequence comes from Actinospica sp., assembly GCF_035552695.1. Taxonomy (NCBI): domain Bacteria; kingdom Bacillati; phylum Actinomycetota; class Actinomycetes; order Catenulisporales; family Actinospicaceae; genus Actinospica; species Actinospica sp. The sequence goes on along the minus strand of NZ_DASZKT010000229.1, from coordinate 55,067 downwards.
TCCGCACCGACCGCGTCGACCGTGCCCGAGACCTCGAGGCCGATGCCGCGCGGCAGCTTGCCGGGAAAAAGGCCCCGGCACAGGGCCCAGTCGGCCGGGTTCAGCCCGCACGCATGTACCCGCACGCGAATGCGATCGGCGGCGGGATCCGGCACGTCGGCCTGGTCCATCCGCAGCACGTCGGCTGCCTCTCCGAACTCGTGGAAGCGAACGGCGTTCATCGGCATGACGGCCTCCTGAAGGAATGACGGCAGACGTAGTGACAGAGACTGTCACTACCACTTCAGGCTAGCACGTAGCGTCAGAGACTGTCGCTACGCCTATACTGGTGCGATGCCTCGCGATGGACGTCCGGCGCGCCTGCGCCTCCAGCAAGCAGCGATCGACCTCTACGAGCGGCACGGCTTCGACCAGGTCACCATCGCGGAGATCGCGGCGCGGGCGGGCGTCACCGAGCGCACGTTCTACCGGCACTTCGCCGACAAGCGCGAGGTCCTCTTCGACGGTGAGACCGGTCTGCGCGACATCTTGGTCGCCGCCATCGCCGAGGCCCCCGCGACGCTTGAGCCGCTTCCCACGCTGCTGCGATCCTTCCGTGCGGCCGTGCCGCTTCTCGAGGGCAATCGTCGCCTCTCCGAGCCGCTGCGCCGCATCGTCGCCGTCACCCCGGCACTTCGCGAGCGCCAGCAGGCGAAGACGGCCGGCATCATCGAGGCCCTGGCCACGGCTCTTCGCGACCGGGGTGTCTCAGCGCCGACCGCCGCGCTGGCAGCCCAGATCGGCATGGCCGCCTTCAGCCACGCCGCGGCCGCCTGGTGGGCCGATCCGGGCCAGGACTTCGGCATGCTGCTGGGCGATTCCTTCGAGGACCTCAGCACACTGACCGCGCCGCTGGCAGCCGCACCCGAATCAGGCGCGAGGCTCAGCTAACGGCTCGTTTCGACGTTCCGTCAGCGCGCCCAACACGGTGACCATCACCACGCCGAACGCCGTGAGGATCTCGGACCAGAAGAAGGCGGCGTAGTCGAGGACGCAGCCGATCGGCGGGCCGCCGGGGGCGGTGTTGCGCAGGCCGGCGAGGGCGAAGAGGGTGGCGGCCATCCAGCCGAGGGCGGGCCAGACGAGGCCGCGCCGCCTGGAGACGAGGATCCAGGCGCCGACGAGGACGGACAGAGCCAGCGCCCACATCACGATCATCATGAAGCCGGCGAGGAACTTCGTGCCCTGGGCGCGGAAGACGTGCACGGTCAGATCGGCGGTCGCGTTCTCGTAGGTGCCGGATACGGCGGCGATGTGGAAGAAGGGATCGATGTCGCCGAAGGTCATCGAGACCGGCACGGACTGGCCGTCCACGCTCGCGGCGAAGGCGATCTGCGCGTCGTAGCCGTCGAACGGATAGTCCGAGACCGTGCCGCCGTACAGACTCACGTCGAGGTCCTGGGCGGGTGCGGGGCGTCCGGCCGGGAAGTCGACCTGAGCCTTCGTCGGAGAACTCGTGTACAGCGCCAGGTACTTCGCGGGGACGTCGAGACCGGCGCCGGCGAGCGTGCCGTGCGGGATGACCTCGACGCGCAGCTGAAGGCGCTGTTGTGCGGCGTTGACCTGCTGCGCGGTGACGTACAGTTCGATCCGGTTGGCCTGGGACGAGTCGCCGATGGCCGCGCCGACGTTCTGCACGCTGCGCTCGGACAGGTACATCAGGATTCCGCCGCCGCAGAGTACTGGCAACAGCAGTACCGCGGCGATCAGCACGACGAGGCGGCGGCGCCGGTACAGCCGTTCGCCGATGGCCCGAACGCCCCTCAGTTCGCCCGAGCCGCTGCGCATGGATCAACTCTCGCGGCGCGAGCACGGGAGCGCACCCGGTGAGCGGCGAACGGAGGATCAGTCGGCCAGCGCGTAGCACGCCACGGCGGCCGCGGCGGCGACGTTGAGCGAGTCGACGCCCTCGGCCATCGGGATACGCACTTTGAGATCGCAGGCGGCGAACGCGCGGGCGCTCAGGCCGTCGCCCTCCGAGCCGAGGAACAGCGCGGCCTTCTCGGTCTTCTCCAGGCGTAGTCCGCGCAGATCCACGGCCTCCGGCGCGGGGGTGAGCGCGATGCGGCGGTAGCCGTGCCCGGCGAGCAGGCTCAGTGCCTGCGGCCAGGGCTCGAGCCTGGTCCACGGGATCGCGAAGACGGTCCCCATGGAGACGCGCACGGAACGGCGGTAGAGCGGATCGGCGCAGTCGGGGGCCAGCAGTACGGCGTCCATGCCGAGGGCCGCGGCGCCGCGGAAGATCGCGCCGACGTTGGTGTGGTTGTTGACGCCTTCGAGGACGACGATTCGCCGTGCGCCGTCGAGCACCGCCGTCGGCTCGGGCAGCGGCTTGCGCTGCATGGCGGCCAGCGCGCCGCGGTGCACGTGGAAGCCGGTGACCTCTTCCAGCAATTCGGGCGAGCCGACATAGGCCGCGGCGCCGGTCTCCTCGAGGACCGGGGTCATCAACGGCAGCCACTTGTCCGACAGCAGCATCGAGCGCATCGGGTGGCCGGCGGCCACCGCACGCTGAATCACCTTGTCGCCCTCCGCGATGAACAGGCCCTGCTCCGGCTCGGCGCGCTTGCGCAGCTCCATGTCGGTCAGGCCCACGTAGTCGGACAGCCGCGGGTCCTCGGGGTCGGTGATGCGAATCAGTTGTGGCACGTCACGAGGGTATCTGTTCACCCACGCGGGTCCGCTCGCCGCGTGCCTACGCAAAGTTCACCCGTTATACACAGTCCAACGGTGCGGCCATTGGACCATTTACCCGAACCGCCGGTATATCTCTCCTGGCAGGATGAAGATCGGCTGAAGGAGGGTCAGAGTTGGCAGCGCCACGCGTGTTCCCCACAAGCGGGGCCTGGCGGCTGCGGGCCGTGCGGCCGGCGGACGTGCTCGTGCTGCTGGCCTTCTTCGCGCTGGCGTTCGGGCTGCTCGAGCTGGTGCCGTCGCTGAACAGCCCCTTCCATCCGAAGACCGCGCCGGCGACCGTCTCCCTCGACCCGGCGGAGATCCCGTACTACGCCGTGCGCTCGCTGCTGCGGATGTTCATCGGGCTCGCGCTCTCGGTGCTGTTCACGTTCGTCTACGCCACCGCCGCCGCCCGGCTGCCGCGCGCGGAGAGGATCCTGCTGCCGATCCTGGACATCCTGCAGTCCGTGCCGGTGCTCGGCTTCCTGACCGTCATCGCGAGCACGTTCGTGGCGCTGTTCCCCGGCTCCGAGCTCGGTCTGGAGTTCGCGTCGATCTTCGCCATCTTCACCGCGATGGCCTGGAACATCACCTTCGCCTTCCACGCCTCGCTGGTCGGCCAGCCGCGCGAGCTGGACGAGGCGGCCCGGGTGCTGCGGCTGACGAAGTGGGAGCGGTTCTGGCAGCTGGACGTGCCCAGCGGGATGATCCCGATGATCTGGAACGGGATGATGTCCTTCGGCGGGGCCTGGTTCTTCCTCACCGCCTCCGAGGCGATCACCGTCAACGGCGACTCGTATGTGCTGCCGGGCATGGGCAGCTACGTGGCCACGGCCTCCGCGCGGGACAACCTGGGCGCGATCGGCTGGGCGATCGCCGCGATGATCATCCTGGTGATCGGGGTCAACTTCCTGTTCTGGCGGCCCCTGGTGGCGTGGGCCGAGCGCTTCCGGATGGGCGACTCGGCCTCCGCCGACAGGCCGCGCAGCGTGGTCCTCGACCTGATCCGCCGCTCGCAGATCAACGAGTGGGTGGCCCGGCCGATGCACCCGTTCGGGCGCGTGCTGGACAACGCCACTCGCCCGTTCGGCCTCGCCGAGCATCCGCTGCGCAAACCGGTGCTGCGCCAGCGGACCGGCGACGTCGTGTTCGCGACGCTGGTCGTCCTCGCCGTGGTGTTCGGGGTCTGGGAGGCGCTGGCGTACATCCACCGCTCGGTCGGCTTCGGGCAGTTCGGCACCGCGTTCGCCGACGGCGCGCTGACCTTCGCGCGGGTCACGGTCGTGCTCATCGTCAGCACGCTGATCTGGGTGCCGGTGGGCGTGTGGATCGGGATGAACCCGCGCGTCTCCCGGCTCGCGCAGCCGATAGTGCAGGTCGCCGCGTCGTTCCCGGCCAACTTCCTCTACCCGTTCCTGATGGCGCTGTTCATCGCGCTCGGCATCAGCCTGGACTTCGGCGGCGTCGTGCTGATGGCGATGGGCGCGCAGTGGTACATCCTGTTCAACGTGATCGCGGGCGCCTCGACGGTCCCCAACGACCTGCGCGAGTCGATGCGGGTGATGGGGGTGCGCGGCCTGCTGCGCTGGAAGGTGCTGATCCTGCCCGCGATCTTCCCGGCCTACGTGACCGGGGCGATCACGGCGGCGGGCGGCGCCTGGAACGCCTCGATCGTGGCCGAGTTCGTGACCTACAACCACAGGCAGATCGCCGCGCGCGGCCTCGGCGCGTACATCACGCAGGCCTCGAACGCCGGGCACACCGCGAACGTCATCGTCGGGGTGATCGTGATGTCGATCTTCGTGGTGCTGGTCAACCGGTTCTTCTGGCGACGGCTCTACCACCTGGCGGAACGGCGGTTCTCGCAGTGACGGCGACGAGGGAGGCTTCGGACATGGCGGAGCCGGCGGCCCCCACCCCGATCATCACGGTGGACGGGGTCACCAAGACCTTCCCCACCCCGGACGGCGGGCTGCTGCCGGTGCTCGACGGCATCGACTTCCGGCTCTACCCCGGCGAGATCGTCGCGCTGCTCGGCAAGTCGGGCTCCGGCAAGTCCACGCTGCTGCGCTGCATCGCCGGGCTGATCTCGCCGTCCTCGGGCACGGTCGCGTACAAGGGCACGCAGCTCAACGGCGCCAACCCGGGCGTGGCGATGGTCTTCCAGAGCTTCGCGCTGCTGCCCTGGCTGACCGTGCAGCAGAACGTGGAGCTGGGCCTGCAGGCGCGCGGCGTGCCGGCGGACGAGCGGCGCGAGCGGGCGCTGAAGGCGATCGACGTCATCGGGCTCGACGGCTTCGAGGCCGCGTACCCGAAGGAGCTGTCGGGCGGCATGCGCCAGCGCGTCGGCTTCGCCAGGGCGCTCGTGCTCGAGCCGGACGCGCTGCTGATGGACGAGCCGTTCTCCGCCCTCGACGTGCTGACGGCGGAGAACCTGCGCAGCGAGATCGTCCGGCTGTGGGACTCGCAGGACCCGTCCGCCGGCTCGCCGACGCAGTCGCTGCTGATCGTCACGCACAACATCGAGGAGGCCGTGCTGCTGGCCGACCGGATCATGGTGCTGTCCTCGAATCCCGGCCGGATCATGGCCGAGCTGACGGTGGATCAGCCCCGGCCCAGAGACCGGCGCAGCCCCGAGTTCGAGGCCCTGGTGGACCAGGTCTACGGCATCCTGACCGGGCGCGAGGAGGCCGAGGCGGAGACGGAGGAGCACGGGGAACCGTCGCCCGCGACCCCGGAGGCGAACGGCGACGGCAAGCCGCGCAAGGCCCCGAAGTCCCCCACCGAGGTGCCGCTGCCCGCGGTCTCGGTCGGCGGGATGGCCGGTCTGCTCGAGATCCTGCTCGCGCGCGGCGGCGAGGACGGTCTCGCGGAGATCGCCGACGACCTCAACTTCGAGATCGACGACCTGCTGCCGCTGGTCGACGGCGTGACGCTGCTGCGGCTTGCCAAGGTCAGGGGGCCGCGGATCGAGCTGACCGACGCGGGCCGCGAATACGTCCAGGCGGACATCCAGACCAGCAAGGAGGTCTTCGCGCGGCTCGCGGCCAAGCGGGCGCCGCTGGTGCGCGCGATCGTGCAGGCGCTGCGGGCGAGCGCGGACGGCGACCTGCGCGAGGGCTTCTTCCTGGACCTGCTGCGCCGCGGATTCTCCGCCGAGGACGCGCGTCGGCAGCTCGACACGGCGATCGACTGGGGCCGCTATGCCGAATTGTTCGACTACGATGCGGACGACGGCATGCTGCTGCTGGAGCGCGAGCCGCAAGACGTCGGATGACTTCTTGCGATACGCGCCGCTCGGCCCCTAGGCTCGCGGCATGAAACTGCTGCGAGTAGGCGCGCCCGGCCGTGAGGTTCCCGCGGTGCGTTCGGACGACGGCCGGATCCTGGACATCTCGGAGCTGACCGCGGACGTGGACGGGGCCTTCCTGGCCGGGGACGGCGTGCAGCGGGTGCGCGCCGCGCTGGCCGCCGGGACGCTGCCGGAGATTCCGAACGCCGCGGGGCTGCGGATCGGCGCTCCGGTGGCCCGGCCAGGGAAGGTCGTGTGCATCGGCCTGAACTACCGCGACCACGCCGAGGAGACCGGGGCGAAGATCCCGGAGCGGCCGGTCGTCTTCCTGAAGGCCTCGTACACGGTCGTCGGCCCGAACGACACGGTGCTGATCCCGCGCGACTCGACGAAGACGGACTACGAGGTCGAGCTCGCGATCGTGATCGGCCGCGAGGCGCGCTACCTGGAGAGCCCGGAGGCGGCGCTCGAGCACGTGGCCGGCTACGCGATCAGCAACGACGTGTCCGAGCGCGAGTTCCAGATCGAGTACTCGAACCAGTGGGACCTCGGCAAGAGCTGCGAGACCTTCAACCCGCTCGGCCCGTGGCTGGTCACCCCGGACGAGGCCGGCGACCCGGGCAAACTGGGGCTGCGGCTGTCGGTGAACGGCGAGCGGCGCCAGGACGGCAACACCTCGAACCTGATCTTCGACGTCGGATACGTGGTCTGGTACCTGAGCCGGTACATGCTGCTGGAGCCGGGTGACGTGATCAACACCGGCACTCCGGCGGGCGTCGCGCTGGGCCGGGCGGACAAGCCGTACCTGCGGGCGGGCGACGTGGTGGAGCTGGAGATCGACGGCCTGGGCGTGGCGCGGCAGGCGTTCGCAGCGGCCTGAGACGGAGCGATCGATGCGAAGGGGGCCACGCGGATCGCGGGCCCCCTTCGACGCGTTTTCAGACCTCGGGTTCGGGCCTCAGGCGTAGCCGAGCTTCTTGAACACGGTCAGGCACTCGGGCGCGGCGGTCGTCGCACCGTAGCTGCCGTCGATGCCGAGGGCGCACAGCGCGATGTCGTGCTGGTCGTTGAACACGACGAACCAGCTGTTGTTGTACTGGCTGGCACCGCTGCCGACCTCCGCCGTACCGGTCTTGCCGAAGAAGTGGCCGTTGCTCGGGAAGCCGACACCCGCCGCAGTGCCGATGCTGGTGTCGATCACCTCCGACATCATCGTCCTCAGCGACGCCTGCGTCGAGGACGGCAGCGGCGTGCCGGTGATCTGCGTCTGCTTGGGCACCACGATCGGCTGCTTGAAGGTGCCGCTGGCCACCGTCGCGGCCACGGAACACATCGCCAGCGGGCAGGCGACCACGTCTGCCTGGCCGACCAGCGACTCCGCGAGGCCCGCGCCGCTCAGGTTGCCCGGCACGGTCATGTACTGCGCCGAGTCGCCGACGCCGATATCCCACTTCTGATTCAGTCCGAAGTAGTTCTTCGCGGTATCGGACAGCAGGTTCTGGGTCACCTTGGAATTGCTGTAGAAGTTGGAGAACGCGTTGTTGCAGGACCGCGCGAAGTCCTCGGAGTAGGTGTAGTCGCCGCCCTCGCCCTCCGAGTTGTGCAGCACGACGGTCTCGATCGTCAGGGTCGTCGGGCACGGCGCGTCCGTGGAGAGGGTGACCACGCCGGCGTTCAGCAGCGCCGTCGAGGTGATGATCTTGAACGTCGAGCCGGGGGCGACGCGGGTCAGCAGCGCGTTGTCGTAGTACTGGCTGGTGGTGTGGTTCGCGATCGCCAGGATGTGCCCGGTGGACGGCTGGATGGCCACGAGCGCGCTGTTCGGCTTGAAGGTGACCGCGGCTTCGGCGGCCGTCTGCACGTTCATGTCGAGCGTGCTCTCGACCGTGCCGTTGTTGATCGGGTCGGTCAGCGTGGCGACGGTGGCGACCTGGTTGCCCTTGGCGTCCACCATGATGATCTGCTGGCCGTCGGTCGCGCCGGTCACGGTCGCCTTGCTGACCAGCACGTTCACCAGACCGGCCAGGCTCGGGTGCGCGGTCGTGTCGATCAGCGTGCCGTTGCGGTCCACCACGCCCTTGACCGAGGCCGGGGTCTTCTTGATCTTCAGCTGGTAGCCGGACTTGAGCGAGGCGTAGAGGATCGAGGGGGTCCACTGCACGAACCAGCGCGTGTAGCCCTCGACCTGCTTCGAGTAGGCCGCGAAGCCGCTCTGGTACTGCCACTGGCCCATCGGCGTTCCGGCCTGGGTGGTGATCGCGAAGGTCATCCAGCCGACGCTGTTGGCCGCGTTCGGGTTGAGCACCAGGCCGACGACGCCGAGGTCCTTCTTGTACGCGGTGAGCGCGGCCAGGGCCTCGGCCGGGTTGTCGGTGAGGTTCGCGGCGGTCTCCAGCTCGCCGTTCTGCCAGGCCGTGAGGAACGCGGTGCCGGTCTGCGTGGCGGAGGACGCGCCGGAGTTGGTGGCCGGGGCGAAGCCGACGGTGGGGACCTTCTGCGTGGTGCCGGGCAGCTTGATGACCCCGGCGAGGGTCAGCCCGGCGGCCGCGGCCACCGCGATGCCGCTGCCGGCGAGCAGGGCACGGCGGCCGAGCTTCTTCGCGCCGGCGGCGTCGGCCTGGGCGTCGAGCTCGCGGCGGTCCAGCTTGAAGTTCTGCGGCGGGGGCAGCTGGGAGCGCTGCGGGTCCACTTTGTGGAACTCCGGCGGGCGGTATCCGCGCGCCGTGCCGCCCTGCGGAGCGATGCCGGGCACGGCCGGCTGCACCCGCGTGGCCTGGGCGTCGTCCTCGGAGACGGCGGGCTGGACCTGCGTCGGCTGCGCGTCTGGCTGCCCGGCGGGGTTCTGCGGCAGCGGCCCGCCCCACCCGACGCTCGCCGCGCGGCCGCCGCCGTAGCCCACGGGCGCTGAGGTGTACGGCCGGTGCGCCATGCCGGGCGTCGGCGCGGAGACCGGCGGCATGACTGTGGTGGAGTCGCCCGAGCGCGGCTCGGTGACCTTCGGTATCAGCGTCGTCTCTTCGACCTCGGTCGCGGGCGGCGCCGGCGGGATCGGGCCGTCCTCGTCGTCCTCGTCGGGGTCGTCGTCTCCGCCGCCGTGCTCGTCGTCCGGGTCGGTCGAGTCCTCGTCGTGCCCGGTCACGGGCCGGACGACCTGGGTGAGCTGGTCGTCCACGCTCTCGTCGTGGTCCGCGTCCGCATCCGCGCCGCCGTCGGACGGCGGTTCCGCGGCGGGCCGCGCCTCGTCGTCCTCGTCCTCTGGCTCGACCTCGGGCGCCTCGGAGATCGGGATCGGCGCGGGCTTCACCTTCGGCGCGAAGGCGTCGAAGCCCGGCGCGTGCGCCTCCTCGTCCTCGACCGCGGCGGCGTCGTCCTCGGCGTCGGCCTCCGCCGCGGAATCCCCGGGCTCGGGCTCCGGCTCGGATTCCGCTGCCGCGGGCTCCTCGGCGGCGGCCTCGGGCGTCGGCTCGGCCTCGGCGGTCGGCGACTGCTCGGCCTTGCCCTCCGGCGCGGGCCGCTGCTCCTCGGTCTCGGGCTCGGGGTCCCGACCTTCGACCGGTGCGTCCGCCATCTGTCCTGTACCGCCTCGTCCGTCTCGCCTGCTTGCTCCGGGTTCCGCTTTCCGACTCTATTGGACGCTCCGGGGAGCATGTCCAGTTGCCCGGCGGATGAGCACGCGGACTGTGGGTCCCCGTGCGGTAGTTTGGTCCGCCATAACGCTGCTGTGGGGACCGACGGGGACTGAGGCGGGAGGGACTTGGCCGTGTTCGAGAGTTGGCTCGGAGCCGAGATGGGCCGGGATCCGGGCTGCGCGGCCTGCGCCCGGCATGCCGAGGGAGCCGAGGCCGCGGCGCTGCGCCACGACGAACAGGCCCTCGAGCTCTGGGCGCCGGTGCTGGCCGGGGACCTGGTCTGCGAACACCAGCCGCACGGGGTGCTCGGCGCGGCGCTGATGGTGCTGGTGCGCCAGGACCGGATCGACGACGCGATCCACCACCACCGGCACGGCTACCGGATATCCCGGCGCAAGCCGCGCTTTCGTGCCGCGATCGGCGAGCACCTGGAGTTCTGCGCGCTCGCCGGCCCGGAGCACCGCGGCCTCGAACTGCTGGCCGAGCACGCCGACTGGCTGACCGAGCCGGCGCCGGGGCACGCCGCGCAGGCCGAGTTCCTGACCGGCGCGAGCGTACTGCTGGCCCGGCTCGTGGCGCTCGGCCATGCGGAACTGCCGGTGCCGATGCCGCCCTCCCCCGGCGCGCACATGCCGACCGGCGAGGAGCTGACCGTCGGAGTGCTGCGCGGCTTCGTGGACGCGGAGCTGGACTCGCTCACCGTACGCATCACCCGGGCCGAGCAGGAGGCCGGGCGCGAGCCGCACTACGCGGCGCGGCTGCGGATCCGTCGGCTGCGGCAGCACTCGCTGGCGCCGTTCGACCTGCCGACGCGCAGCACGATGCGGGAGCCGTCGCGGGAACCGCCGCCGTTCGCCGAGCCCGCGGCCGCGCACCTCGAGGTCTCCGGCATGGAGGATCTGTACGCGCTGACCGACATGCTCTACCAGGCCGGCGAGCTGGAAGAGGTCGGCACCGCGCTGCGGCAGGTGATCGAGCGCTCGGTGGCGGCCAAGGCGCCGTGGTACGCGGCGCGCGCCGAGATGAACCTGTCCCGGCTGGTCGCGGCGGAGGGCGACAAGGCGGCGGCGGTGCGGTACGCGCGGGCCTCGGTGATGGACTGCGTGGATTCGCGGCTGCGCGGCGCGGCGGCACTGACCTTGGCGAACGCACTGTGGGAGCTGGACGGCCGGGAGGCCGAGGCGATCCTGCCCGCGCTGGAGTCCGCGGGGATGTTCGCGGCGGAGGATCGCAATGCCGAGGCCGCGATGGCCCGCTTGCAGGCGGCCGACGCGCTGGCGTACGTCGGGCGGCGCAGCGGGGCCGTGAACCTGTATCAGCGTTCGTTCGCAGAGCTCGATGACGACGAGTACTGGGATCCGCAGAACCACGGCCGGGAGTTGGCCAACCACTGCCTGCAGTACGGACGCGCGCTGCTGCAGGTCGGTGAGGAGAAGGACGGCCTGGCCCTGCTCGACCGGCTCGCGCAGCGGCTCACGGCGTGGGAGGACGACGGGGCCCGCTTCGAGGTCGCCGTCAACACCGCTTACACGCTGCGCGACTGCGAGCAGGAGGAGCAGGCGTACGCGGCATTCCTGCGGGTCGCGGAGCTGGCGTGCGGCAATCCGGACCGGCTGCGAATACGGGTGCGCAGCCTGCGCTCGGCGGCCTGGCTGATTCAGGGCGCTGACCTCCCGCGCGCGATCGAGCTGATGGACCAGGCGGGTTCGGCGCTGGTGCGGCGGCTGAACGACGAGCCGGAGCCGGACCGCAGCGAGCTGCGGATCGAGCTGGCCGAGACGCACCTGCAGCGCGGGGAGCTGGCACGAAACCGGGGGCGGGAGGCCTTGCAGGACGCGGCCGCCGCGTATGCCGGGCTACGTCAGGGCCTTGAGTTCCGGGAAGCGCAGTCGGACGGGCGGCCGTTCGGCCTGTATCGGCGGCTGGTCGACGCGGCGATGTTCCTCGGGCAGCTTGAGGTCGCGCGGTTCGGCTCGCCGCGCTCGGCGCTGGACCGGCTGCGCGGGCTGGTCGAAGAGTTGGAGACGGCCGGCGACGAGGGCTTCGCCGAACTCGTCAAGGAGCTGACAGTGCAGATCGACGAGTACGACGAGTACGACGCGGGCGACGGGGAGGCGTGAGGTCATGGCGACGCAGCTGGAGGCGCTGAAGGCGCGCTTCGACGAACTCGACGAACTGCCGTACGGGCCCGAGCGGATCAACGGGCACCTGGCCCTCGCGGCGGCGGCGGCGACTACGGGCGACCCCACGTTCCACGTCAAGGTTCTGGTCTGGGTCTCCGACGACTACATGGAAACCAATGACAAGCCACGCATGATCGAGTACTTCGACATGGCGTGGGAGCAGTTCCTCGCGCGCGAGGAGGAGATCGACCCGTACGTCCGGTTCAACCTGCGCACCACCTTCGGGCCGACGATCAACGCGCTGGCCGGGGACCCGAATGTGCCGGAACGCGAGGTGCTGGTCCGGTTCAACGTGATGGAGGCGTTCTACCGGAAGTACGGCTACAGCCTGCGCGCCGTCTACCGGTCGCGGTACTACTACCACCGGCGGCGCGCCGAGAACGACCTCGCGACGGAGCAGGTCGAACTATTGGTCGCGGAACCCGGGGACTACGGCGCGCGGTGCGACGCGAACGGGCCGATGATCGCCGCGCAGTGGTATCAGAGCACGGGCAACGACATCGAGCGTGCCGCGGAACTCTGGCGCTCGGTGCTTGACCTCGCGGACCGGCGTTGCGCCGAGGACCACCGTGCGGAGGCGCACGCCGAGCTGACGCACCTCTCGACGCGGCTCGGCCGATACTCGGCGGCGCGCCGCAACCACCGGCTCGGGTATCCGCTGGTGAGCCGGGCGAAGGACGAGTGGCGCAGCCTGGATCTGCACATGATCTACGCGGAGAGGGCCCGGGACGTGGCCGCGTTCCTGCGCATCATCCACGACCACGTCGAAGTGCTCGAGGCGCCGATGGACGACGACGTGTTCTGGTATCAGGGCCGCGTGCTGCAGTTCCTGCACCTGCTTGCGGCGCGCGGGCACGACGCGCTGCCGATCACGCTGGCCGACCGGAGCGAGACCACCGCGGCGCGGCTGCGCGCCCGGCTGGACGCGAGCCTCGGCGCGTACGTCGCGGCGGCGACCCCGGAGGCGCGCAAGGAGCTGGAGGGCCAGCTCGAATCGTTCCGCGAGAACATCCTGGACAAGATCGAGCTGCCGGAGGAGGACGAGAACGACCCGTTCTGGGACTCGGTGCTGCCTCCGGTGCCCGCGCCGTGGGCCGCGTCGCCGAACCTGGAGGACCTGCCGAAGGGCTGGTCGGCGCAGGACGCGCTGCTGGCCGAGGCGCGCGTGCTGGACTTCCTCGAGCATCCGCACTCGGACGGCGCCTGGGCCCGGGTGGCCGCGCTCGGCACGCCGCGCCCGCTTGCAGACCAGGCGCGGCTGGCCGCGTACCGCTCGAACGTGCTCGTGCGCGACGGCGACTACGCCTCGGCGCGCACCATGCGGATCCGCGCTGCCGAGCTGTGGGAGCAGGCCGGCCTGGCGAATCAAGGCATATACAACCGCATTCTCGCCGCGATGTGCGCCTACCTGACCGGGGATCAGGCGACGGCGCTGGCCGAGCGGGACACCGTGGTCGCGCACGCCCAGGCCGAGCACGCGGCCGGCCGGCTGGACGATCCGACGATGCTGAAGGTGATCGCCGAGGACTTCCGGCTCAACTCGACGATCGAGATCGTGACCTTCGGCGCGGACCCGAACCAGGCCAGGGACACCGACGGGACGAACGCGAAGTTCAGCGCCGGTATGGACCTGTACAAGGCCCGGAAGACCGCGCACGCGCCGCTCGGGACTCTGCTGGACGCATGGGGCTTCTACCGGCTGCGGATGAGCCACCTGTACGCGCGGTACGGGCTGGCGCACGAGTTCGTGCGGGACTCGATGGCGCGGGTCGACTTCTGGTTCGCGAAGTCCCGGGACGCCTATCGGGACGCGCTGATGTTCCACGAGCAGGCCGAGCGCGAGGCCAGCCGCGGCGGGAACCTGTTCGAGGCGAAGCTGTTCGAGGACGCCGAGGCGGCCGCGGTCGAGGCGGTGCGGCTGAACGCGGGCCTGAACGCGAAGAACGTCGGCAGGTTCCGGCTGTTGCAGGCGCAGGCGATCCGTGAGCAGCTCGGCGCCGAAACCGACCGGGACGGGGAGCTGCTGTTCGCGGCGCGCGAGGCGGCGGCGGTGCTGTCCGCCGAGGACGAGGACGGCGCGGCGGCCGCGCGGGCGCTGATCGGCGACGCGCACCTGCGGGCCGGGCGTCACGACCTGGCGCTGGCCGTGTACGAGCCGGTGGTCCGCGCGCTCGGCGAGGAGGGCTGGGGCAAGCGGGACGCGCGGCTCGTACTGCGCCGGGCGACCGCGGGCAGGTTCGTCTGCCTGCGCATGCTCGGCCGCCCGGACGAGGCGCGGGCGCTGGTCGACGACCTGCTGGCGAGGCTGCCGGAGTGGAACCGGGAGACGGCCGCGTGGATCTGGCACGACGTCGGCCGGGCGTTCCAGTTCCTCGGCGAGGCTCAGCAGGCCTTCGACGACTACACCGAGGCGATCCACCTCGCGAATACGCTCGGCTCCTGGGAGCCCCAGTTCGCCGCGCTGTCGCATGCGGCCGAACTGCTGGCGCCGACCACCCCGAAGTCGGCGATGACGATGCTGGACGAGGCCGTCGCCGTGATCGGCACGGCGATCGAGCAGGAGCTCGCGACGCTCGCCGAGCGGCAGGAGCGTTCGGCCCAGCACGCGATCGCCCGCGGCGAGGCCCCGCCCGAACGGGAGTGGGCGACCCCCGACCCGGCGCTGCTCGCCCGCCAGGCGCACGCCAAGATCCTGCGCGTTGAGCTGCTCGTCGATCCAACACCCGCGCCCGAGGCCGTGCTCGCCGAACTCCTGCCGGACGCGTACCGCGTGGCATCCGAGGGCGCGGACACACTCGCGCAACTGGTACAGGCGGCGTCCCCCGACGACCCGCGCCGCCGCCCCCTGCTCGCCCAGCTGGAGGCCGCGACCGGCTGGCTGGTCGCCGTACAGCGCGGCTCCGGCGACGCGCCGGGGGCCGCCGCGCGGTGGACCGCACTGGCCGAGCTGGCGCTGGCCGCCGAGTTCGAGGACGTGGCGGCCCGCGCGACCGAGAAGGCGCGGTCCCTAGGCGCGGCCGTCGTCCCGGCGCAGGCGGCCCCCAACCCGGTCTCGGAGCTGGAGGCGGCGGTCGCGGCGGAGGCGTGAGCAGCGCACTTCGCGACCGCGAACCGCAAGCCGCCGACGTAGGCCGACCACCCGCGCGCATTACTCGCTCCGGGGGATTTCCGCAGTCCAGGGGCGTGCCGGTGGCGGGAAGATCGCCAGAATCGATCTTCGTTCCATATACTTACCGTGATGCCACGTATGCCGAGAGCTCGCCCACGCCTGGCCGCGCGGTGGTCGGCGAGTCGTCTCGGCCGATTCACCGACCGGCTGCTGGACGGCGATGCCCGGGCCGGGCAGCCGGTGTTGGGGCTGCTCGTGGCGATAGTGGCCGTGCTGACCTGGGGGTCGATCGCGGTGCCGCGGTGGGACCCGCCGTCCTCGCTGGTGTTCCCCGTACTGCTCGGCGGCGTGCTGCTCAGCCGGACGCGGCAGCTGCTGCTGTTCGCGGCCGTGCTCGGCGCGATGGGAGTCGACGCGGCGCTGCGTCACCCGGGCGGCGTGACGGCCGGAACCGCCATCGTGGTCGTGCTGCTCGCGCTCACTGTGCTGTTCACCTCGCGGATAAGGCTGCGGCTCGGACTGCGCGGCCACCGGGCCGAGATGCTGCTGCTGGAGCTGCGGGACCGGCTGCAGCCCGACGCGGCACCGGCCGACGGCCTGTCCGGCTGGAGTTCGACGCACGCGCTCGTTCCGGCGGGCGGCGCGCGCTTCTCCGGCGACTTCCTGATCTCGTGCGCGCCGGAGTTCCCGGGCGTGCACGTGGCGCTCGTGGACGTCTCGGGCAAGGGCAGCCGCGCGGCCGGGCGTGCGCTGCAGCTGTCCGGCGCCCTGTGCGCGCTGCTCGACGCCATACCGGCGGACGGATTCCTCGAGGCCGCGAACGACTACGTGATACTGCGCGGCTGGGAGGAGAACTTCGCCACCGCGATCCACGCGAGTCTGGACCCTGAGACGGGCAGGTTCGAGGTCTACAACGCCGGTCACCACCCGGCCGCGCGCTGGCGGCAGCGGGAGCGGCGCTGGGAGCTGATGGGGGCCGGGGGCGCGGCGCTCGGCCTGCTGGCCGGCGAGCGGTATCTGCCGTCGGAGGGCGAACTCGAGCCCGGCGACGCGCTGCTGCTGTTCACTGACGGCCTGATCGAGCGGCCAGGACAGAGCCTGGAGGCGGGTACGCGGCGGCTGCTCGCCGCGGCCGAGCGGCTGTTGACAGAGGAGTGGGTGCTCTCGCCGTCGGCCGGCGAGCGGCTGGTGCGTTCCGTCGCGGCGGACGGCGGCGACGACCGCGCGGTACTGCTGCTGCGGCGCGATCCGGCCGGGGCGTTCATCCATCCGCCCGCGGCGCGGCGCGAGCTTCTCAGCGGTCTGCCGCTCGACCGCGCGGCGACGGTTCCGGTGGCGGCGCGGACGCTGGGCACGTAGTTGGAGATACGGGCCCGATACCGGCCCGTATCCGGACTCTTGCCAGGGTGTGACCAATGTGCCACATTCCTGTTACGCGCCGGACCCACCCGGCGGGGGGAGCAGGGAAGAGGAGGCCGTCGTGCCCGCTGCCCACCCGCCGGCTGCCCGCGCCCGGCTCGAGGACGTCGCGCTGCTCGCCGGCGTCTCCCCCGCCACCGCCTCGCGCGTGCTGACCGGTTCCGCCCAGGTCAAGCCGGAGACGCGGCGTCAGGTGGAACGCGCCATCAGCGAACTGGGATACGTCAGGAACCGCGCCGCGCGCACCGGGGGCGGGGGCCGCAAGGCCGGATCGATCGCGCTGGTCGTGTTCGAGGACAGCCTGCGCATGTTCACAGACCCCTTCTTCGCCCGGCTGATGCACGGCGTCGGCGGCGCGCTGGCAGTGGCGGACGTGCAGCTCGTGCTGCTGAGCGTGCGTTCCGCGGCGGAGTGCCGGCGCAGCGCACGCTTTCTGCGCGAAGGCCACGTGGACGGCGCGGTGTTCGTGAGCCTGCACGGCCAGATGCCGGTGGACGTGCGCGGCCTCGGCGTGCCGGTGGTGTACGTGGGCAGGCCGGTGCGCGACGCCGAAGCCGCCTCGTACGTGGACGCGGACAATATCGGCGGTGCCGAGGCGGCGGTCCGGCACGCGCTGTCCGCCGGACGACGGACCGTGGCCACGATCGCGGGCCCGCCGGACATGGCCGTGGGCCTGGACCGGCTGCGCGGCTATCGCAAGGCCCTGGCCGAGACGGGGCCGCACCGCGCGGATCTGGTGGCGTACGGCGACTTCTCCGCCGCGTCCGCCGAGCATGCCGTATACCGGCTGCTCGACCGCCGCCCGGACGTGGACGCCGTCTTCGCCACCTCGGATCTGATGGCCACCGGCGTGCTGCGCGCGTTGCGCAGGACCGGCCGCCGGGTGCCGGGCGACGTGGCGGTCATCGGTTTCGACGACGCCCCGCTCGCCCGGCACACCAGTCCGCCGCTGACCACCGTCCGGCAGCCGGTGGAGGAGATCGGCGCCCGCGCCGTGGACGAACTGCTCGGCCTGATCGGCGAGGAGCGGCCCGCGGCGCAGCCGCCGCGCCGGGCCGTGTTCGCCACCCAGCTGATCGTCCGGGCTTCTGGGTAACTTCTGGGTGAGCCGCCGAGTTTGATCTACTGGGTTGAACTACTGAGCGCGCGGCGGCTTCCTGCGTCCGGAGTCCGAGTCGAGGACCTCTTCGGCCGCCGCGCCCTCCAGCTCCCAGTCGGCCCGGAGATCCGAGCCCGGGTCGCGGGCACAGTCGTGGTCGACGTCCTGCCGCGGGTGCTTCCAGTGCCCCTCGCCCTCGATCAGCTCGGCCGGGGAGTCGGGCACGCGTGGGGCCTCGAGCGTGCCGCCGGGCGCGTCGTGATGCTGGTGCCTGAATGGATTCTTCATCATTGAATCAATCCCTGGTGATTACCACCTGTGTCCCCCGGGACTTCAGACTAGCCCAGCGTCGGCAAGATCGCCTTGTTCAGTTGACCGTCGCGGCCTCTGACCGTTCGAGGTAGAAGTCGGCGGTGCGCACCGGCGGGTAGTCCTGCCGGCGGCTGATCGGCGCGGGCAGCGTCGTGATCTCGAGGTCGAAGTCCGCCTCCAGGAACACGATCAGCGAGATCAGCTCCTCGCCCGGCGACTGTCGCGGCGGCGGGAGCACGCGGTGCCGGGTCGAGCGCCAGCGGTTGCCCGTCCAGCGTTCCAGCAGGTCGCCGACGTTGATGGTGAACGCGTTCTCCACATGCGGCGCGTCGATCCAGGCTCCGTCGAGCGTCTGGATCTGCAGGCCGCCGTAGCCGACCTGCCGGTCGAGGATCGTGAGCATCCCCCAGTCGGTGTGCGGCCCGACCCGGAACTGCCCGTCGAGCGGCACGCCGGTCTCGCTGAGCGGCGGATACCGGTTGACGTTGAAGGTGTGGGGCGAGTTGCGGCTGCGCACGACGAGCCAGTCCTCGTCCAGGCCGAGGGCCACGGCGCAGATCCGCAGCAGTTCCTCGTTCAGCGCCCGAACGGCCTGCGCGTACTCAGCACACAGCCCGGCGAGTTCGGGCACCTCGTCCGGCCATACGTTCGGCTTGAACCAGGCCTCGTCCAACGCCGGGTCTCCCGTGCGGTGTTCGCGCCCGATCGTGTAGCTCTCCTTGAGATCGGCCCGCGCCGCGTCCGCCTCGACCCCGTAGAAGGCGTTCGCCTCCTTGCCGATCGGAATCCATCCGCGCCCGCTGACCGGCGCCGTGTACGGCAGCTTCCGCTCGGCGGGCAGCGCGAAGAACCGCTTCGCCGCCGCACGCACCTCGGCACGCAGTTCGACGCTCACGCCATGCCCGGAAACCATCAGGAACCCGGACTCCTGCAACGCCGCGTCGGTCTCGGCCGCCACGGCCTCCCGGTCGCCCGCACGCCAGCGGTTCAGATCAATGAGCGGGATCATGAGGTCATCGTAGAGCGGCATCGTGACGACATGATTTCGCCGGGAGTTTCGGCGGGCATCTCGGCAGGCCTGTCGTCAGCCGCGGCGATCGAGGACGCCGCTGATGAACTGGGCCTGCCCGACGTGCATCATCGTGTCGCCGACGACGCTGATCAGGCGCACGGCGAGGGTCACCGCCGGGTCCCAGGAGCGGTCCACGACGCGGTCGAAATCCGCGTCGGTCAGGCCCCCGACGTAGCCGACGGTCTGCTGGTGCACGCTGTCGTGGTAGTCGAGCAGCAGTTTCGGGTCCTCGACACGCACCGCGGCGACCTCGGCGCTGGTGTGGCCGTAGCCGATCGCGCGGCGGTCCAGCGGCAGCCCGAACCGCTCCTCGAAACCGTCGCGCAGCCACACCTGGTCCAGGCCCGCGGCCTCGGCGATGTGGTCGTCCTGAACCCGCGTCAGATGCCAGAGCAGCCAGGCGATCGAGTTCGCCTCCGGGTCCAGTCGCGCGTGCACCTGCTCGACGGTCAGGCCGGAAACCACCTCGTGCACGGCCTCCTGCACCCGGCCGAAGGCGTCCACGAGCAGTTCGGCTCCGGTGGTCATAGACACTCCTTCGTGACGGTCCGTCTCGGCTGGCACCACGCTATCGAACGCTACCGAAACGGACCGACAAATCCTTCAGTACGCCGCGCTCAGCCCGTCGGCGTGCCGAGGCGCTCCGCGTATCGCTCGCAGGACTCAGCCAAGTCCGTGCAGCGCTGGACCAGACGCGACAGTGACGCCGCCGAGTTCGAAGACGACAGTGCCCGCCACTTCTGCTCGAACGCGTCCACGACCGCGCCGCTGTTGTTCGAGGTCAGGGCGCTGGCGGTTCCTCCCGCGTCGGCCCACGCGTCCTGCGCCGACTCGGCCAGCGCTCGCCAGGCATCCGCCGCCGCGTACGCGCGCTCCGCGTTGCTCATCGGCGCACACCGTTCGGGTCGAGGATCGCCGCGAGCCGATCGTGCAGCGTGGAGAAGGAATCCGCACAGGCTTCGTCCGCCCCCGCGTACGACGCAGAGGTGTCCGCAAGCTGCCCGGCCATCGCGCGGAGCGCCTGTTCACACGAGGTTGCGAGGTCGGCCGCCTCGCGCCAGTCCCCGAGGTATTCGTGCTCGAACTCCTCGTCGTGGCCCCAGAACGGCCCGTCGCCCTCGAGCGCGTCGACGGTTCGCCCAAGCGCCGTGGACAGTCCGTCCGCCGCCCGCTCGAATCGCGGTGCCGCCGCTGCGAAGTCCGCGGGTGCGGCCTCGAATCCGCCTACTGCCATGATCTCTCCTCCCGGTCGGGTCGCGCAGAGACGCTATGCGACCGGGAGGGTGATCACGCCGCGAGGTCACCGGCGCCGGGCGTGTCGCCGCAGATCGGATCAGTAGTTGCCGCCGCCGTTGCCGCTGGTGGTGGACGACGAGCCGGTGGGCGCGGAACTGCCGCCGGCCCTGGCGCCGGTCGGGGTCACGGCCCACCACTTGCCGCCCGAGAGGCTGAGGCCCTGGCCCGAGGCGGTACCCGGGCCGGAGTCCCCGGCGTAGGTGTAAACCGGCCAGCCCGCGATCGTGAGCTGCTTGCTGCCGTCCGATCGGGTGAACTCGCCGACCAGGCTGGCCTTGACGCCCGTCACCGCGGGCGTGCCGCTCCCCGTGACCACGACCGGTGGCCAGTAGGTGGCACAGGTGCCGGTGCAGTTGCTCTTGGACGGGCTCGCCGAGTCGACGTCGAAGCGGTAGACGGTGCGGCCCGAGCCGGTCGTGACGATCTGGCCGAGGCTCGAGTTCGTGGTGACGGCGAGCGCGGCCGCCGAGGACGGGGACATGGTCGACGAGCTGCTCGATCCGGACGTGGTGCCCGTGCTGGTCGACGTGGTGGACGTGCCGGAGGAACTGCATGCGGCGGCAGCGGCGAGAACCAGCGCTGCGGGCACGGCGAACAGCACGGCACGGCGGGTACGGACAACATGGCGCATCGGAGTGCTTCCCTTCCCATGGTCGGCCGTCACGACGGCCGGGGAGGACGAGGTGCCCTCTCTCCTCCCTGCCACGGATCGGACCCGGGGCCGGTTCATGAAGAGTTCAGACGGCGACTCCGGGAAGGCCCGCGGCTGGTAGGTTTCGGCAGGTGGAGAGCGCCAGGCCGACGCTGATCGTGATCAGCGGCCCGCCCGGCTCGGGCAAGACGACCCTCGCCCACCGCCTCGCCCGGCGCATCGGCTGCCCCGCGATCTGCCGCGACGAGATCAAGGAAGGCATGGTCCTCGCGTCGCCCGGGTTCGAGGCAGCGGAACGCGACGAGCTCAACCTGCGCACGCTGCCGACGTTCTTCGCGACCCTGCGTCTACTGCTGGACGCGGGCGTGACGACGGTCGCCGAGGCCGCGTTCCAGGACCACGTCTGGCGGCCCCGACTCGAACCCCTGCTGGAAGTCGCCGACGTGCGCATCGTGCAGTGCATCACCGACCAGGCGGCGGCGCACGAACGTATCAGGCTTCGTGGAGCGGCCGAGCCGACCCGAAAAGCGCACTCAGAAGCCGAAGCGCACAGGCTGCTGGGGTCGGACTTCGTTCGCCTGGCACTCGACGCCCCCTCGCTCGCGGTGGACACCACTGACGGATACGTCCCCGACCTCGAGTCCATCGCGTCGTTCGCGACAGCCCGCTCCCGCTCCCGCTAGCGTTGTCAGGATTGCTTGACGCCCTCGAGGATGTCAGGTTACCTTGACGCCATGAACGCTGCGGAGACGCCGGCGACCGCGCTGGCGGCACAGGTGACCGACAAGGATCCGGCCGTCGGCCTGCGGGCGGTGCTCGAGCTACGCCGCCTGCTGGAGGAGCTCGAACGTCTGCACGTGGACAGCGCCCGCGCGCAGGGCTGGTCCTGGCAGAACATCGCGACCGCCCTGCAGGTGAGTCGCCAGTCCGTCCACGAGAAGCACGCCGCCCGCCGCAAGGCCACAGGCTTGGAGAGCTGACATGACCGAAGTGACCACCGTCTACGACCGATTCACCGAGCTGGCCAGGCGCGCCCTGGTCGCCTCGCGGGACGCCGCCGCCTCGCTCGGCCACGACGTCATCGGCACCGAGCACCTCCTCCTCGGCGTCGCGCAGACCGCAGGCACCGCGAGCGAGGTCCTGCGCGCGCAAGGCCTCGAACTCGGCCAGATCCGCGCCGAGGTGGCCCGTCAGTCGACGGCGACCACCGGCCGTAACCCGAAGGACGCCCTGTCCACGCTCGGCATCGACATCGACGAGATCCAGCGCCGCGCCGATGAGACCTTCGGCCCCGGCGCGCTCAAGTACCCTCGGCCGCCGTTCTCGCTGGACGCGAAGCAGGTGGTCAAGGAATCACTTCTGCAGGCGACGGCGGCGGGGCAGCAGCACATTGACACCGAACATCTGCTCCTGGCCCTGCTCGTCAGCGGAGGCACCGCCGTCAGCGTGCTGACCGCCTTGGGCACGGACCCGGAGCAGCTGCGCCGATCCATCCTCGAACGCGGCGCCTAGGAGCGTGGGTCCGTATTCGCTGCAGTGTCGGTCCAGTCGATCTTGTAATACTTCAGCTGCTCGTCTTCTGCGGTCAACTGCATTCCGGCTGCGGTCATGACGTGCTGGGACGCGATGTTGCCATAGGTAGTGTCGCCTCCCACGCAGGTGACACAGCGTGCGCGCGCGAACGCCAGCAACGCGCGGAGAGCCTCGGAGGCGTATCCGTTGCCGCGCGCCGACGGGATGAGGCCATAGCCGATCGTGACGCTGCCGTTCTCATCCGGAGTTCCATGGAAGCCCACGCCACCGATGGCGTGCCCGTCCTCGCGGCGACGGATCTCGTAGTTGCCGAACGGCCGGGGATCGCCGGTGTTCGTGCAGGTGTCCAGGAAGCGTTTGGCCGCGAACACATCGCCCTCGGATGGGTATCCGGGCGCCCAGCGGGCCGCGTCATCCGGCTCACCGGTCACAACGCGCTCCGCCTCGCTGACGCTGATCGGATGAAGCACCAGCCGCGCTGTCTCAAGATTGTCCATGACGGGCAGGAGTATCACCCGCGATGGCCGGGCCGCCATGGAAATACCCAGCCTGACCGCGCCACGCCTCGGCTACACCGGCCCGAACGGACTCGCCTCGCGAGCGGGGCCTGTTATTTGACGAGGCCGGCGCGGCGGAGGGCGTCGGCGAGGGCGGTGTCGGCCCCTCCCCCGGCTCCGGCGGAGCCGCCGTTGTCCCGGCCTCGGTTGCGCTCGCCGCCACCGTTGCCACCGCTGTTGCCACCGCCGTTTCCGCCGCCCTTGCCGCCGCCGCCGTTTCCGCCGCCACCGTTGCCGCCGCGCTGCTGGCGCGGGGGACGCTGGCCGCCGTCGCGGCCGTCCCTGGCACCGCCGCCTCGGTTGCCGTCGCGGCCGCCGCCGCGGCCGGAACCTGCCTCGTCGTCCAGACGGAGAGTGAGGGCGATGCGCTTGCGGGCTGCGTCCACGTCCAGGACCTTGACGCGCACGACGTCGCCGGGCTTGACAACCTCGCGCGGGTCGGTGACGAAGTTCTTCGACAGGGCCGAGACGTGGACCAGGCCGTCCTGGTGCACGCCGACATCGACGAACGCGCCGAAGGCGGCGACGTTGGTGACCACGCCCTCCAGGATCATCCCCGGCTCCAGGTCCTTCAGCTCGTGCACGCCCTCCTTGAAGGTGGCCGTCTTGAACTCGGGGCGCGGGTCGCGGCCGGGCTTCTCCAGCTCCTTCAGGATGTCGGTGACGGTCGGCAGACCGAAGGTGTCGTCGACGAACTCCTGCGGCTTCAGACCGCGCAGCGCCTTCACGTTGCCGATCAGCGTCCTGATGTCAGAGCCCGCCGACGTGACGATCCTGCGGACGACGGGGTAGGCCTCGGGGTGCACCGACGAGCTGTCCAGGGGGTCGTCGCCGTCCGGGATGCGCAGGAAGCCAGCGCACTGCTCGAAGGCCTTCGGGCCGAGGCGCGGGACCTGCTTGAGCGAGTCGCGGGTGCGGAAAGGGCCGTTGCCGTCGCGGTGCGCGATGATCGCCTTGGCCAGCGATTCGCCGATCCCGGAGACCCGGGTGAGCAGCGGCACGCTGGCCGTGTTCACGTCCACGCCGACGCCGTTGACGCAGTCCTCGACGACCGCGTCCAGCGAGCGGGAGAGCTTCCCCTCGGCGAGGTCGTGCTGGTACTGGCCGACGCCGATCGACTTCGGGTCGATCTTCACCAGTTCGGCGAGCGGGTCCTGCAGGCGGCGGGCGATGGAGACGGCGCCGCGCAGCGAGACGTCCAGCTCCGGCAGCTCCGCCGACGCGTACGCGGACGCCGAGTAGACCGAGGCGCCGGCCTCCGAGACCATCACCTTGGTCAGCTTGAGCTGGGGGTGCTTGGCCATCAGCTCGGCCGCGAGCTGGTCGGTCTCCCGCGACGCGGTGCCGTTGCCGATCGCGACGAGGTCCACCTTGTGCTGCTCGGCCAGCT
This sequence comes from Actinospica sp., assembly GCF_035552695.1. Lineage (NCBI taxonomy): Bacteria > Bacillati > Actinomycetota > Actinomycetes > Catenulisporales > Actinospicaceae > Actinospica > Actinospica sp. The sequence continues at coordinate 30,809 of NZ_DASZKT010000229.1, read as the reverse complement.
GGGCGAGGATCGCGATCGACTCGTCCCAGCGGCGGTGCGGCACGTGCGGGTAGATCGTGTGCGTGGCCACGACCTTGCCGGTGGCGTCGACGACCGCGACCTTGACTCCGGTGCGCAGGCCCGGGTCGAGGCCGAGCGTCGCGCGGGTGCCGGCCGGGGCGGCGAGCAGCAGGTCGCGCAGGTTGGCGGCGAACACCCGGACCGCCTCGTCCTCGGCGTTCTGCCACAGCCGCATCCGCAGGTCCACGCCGAGCCGGATCAGGATCCTGGTACGCCAGGCCCAGCGGGCGGTGTCCAGCAGCCAGCGGTCGGCCGGTCGGCCGAGGTCCTGCAGTTCGAAGCGCTGGGCGATGCGCACCTCGTAGCCGGACCGCGCCTCAGTGGCGTAGAACGCTCTGTTGAGCGGCTCGGCGTCCTCGGGCTCCGGGTCGAAGACGAGGTCGAGCATCTCCTCCTTCTCCCCGCGGAACATCGCGAGCGCGCGGTGCGAGGGGATCTTGGTGAGCGGTTCGGCGAAGTCGAAGTAGTCGGCGAACTTCGCGCCCGCCTCCTGCCTGCCCTCGCGCACCCTCGAGACCAGCCGGCCGCGCGCCCACATGCGCTCGCGCAGCTCGCCGGCGAGGTCCGCGTCCTCGCCGAAGCGCTCGACGAGGATCGACCGGGCGCCCTCCAGCGCCGCGGCGACGTCCGCGACGCCCTTCTCGGCGTCGACGTACGCCGCGGCCTCCCGCTGCGGGTCCAGGTTCGGGTCGGCGAGCAGCGCGTCGGCCAGGGGTTCGAGGCCTGCTTCGCGGGCGATCTGCGCCTTGGTGCGCCGCTTCGGCTTGAACGGCAGGTAGATGTCCTCGAGCCGCGCCTTGGAGTCGGCGGCGAGGATCTGCGTCCTGAGCTCGTCGGTCAGCTTGCCCTGCGATTCGATCGACTCGAGGACCGCGGCCCGGCGCTCCTCGAGCTCGCGCAGGTAGCGCAGCCGCTCCTCGAGGGTGCGCAGCTGGGTGTCGTCGAGGCCGCCGGTGACCTCCTTGCGGTACCTGGCGATGAACGGCACGGTCGAGCCCTCGTCGAGCAGCCCCACCGCGGCGCGCACCTGGCCGGGGGCCGCCTGAAGCTCCTCGGCGATCCGCAGGTTGATGGCCGTGGCCGTGCTGAGCTGGGCCGCTGTGTCCGGTGCCGACATCTCGTCCTCGTTCCAACCGTCTCCGTGCTTCGGCCGCCGTGCCGGAGGCCGGTTGGCAGCCTATCGGCTCGCGGCGACAATGACGGCTCAGAACCGGCGGGCTGCGTAAGGTCGCGATCGTGGCTGACTCTTCATACTTACGCTTCCCGCACGTGACCCGCAATCTGCTGACGTTCGTGGCCGAGGATGATGTCTGGCTCGCCCCGCTCGACGAGGCCCGGGCGGACGGGGCGCGCGCCTGGCGGCTGACCTCGGACCGCGCGCCCGCGACGCACCCGCGCCTGAATCCCTCGGGCACCCACCTCGCGTGGAGTTCGACGCGAACCGGTGCGAGCGAGGCCTACGCGGTGGCGGTGGACGGCGGACCGATTAACAGGTTGACGTACTGGGGCAAGGCCGGCACCGGGGGCGACGGAGTGCGCGGGTGGCTCTCCGAAACCGAGGTGCTGGTGACCGGCTGGCCCGCGTCCTGGTCGCAGAAAAAGGTATGGGCGTACGCGGTGCCGCTCGCCGGACCCGCCCGGCAGTTGCCGTACGGCCCGACCGCCGACGTGGCGGTCTCATCGGACGGTGCGGTGCTGCTGAGCCCGATCTCCAATCGGGAGCCCGCGCACTGGAAGCGCTACCTCGGCGGACGCGGCGGCCAGGTCTGGTACTCCCCGGACGGCACCGAGTTCACGCGGATCCTGCGCGACGTGGGCAATCACATCGTCAATCCGATGTGGGTGTCCGGGCGCGTCGTGTTCTTGTCAGACCACGAAGGCGTCGGGGCGCTGTACTCCTCGCAGCCGGACGGCTCGGACGTGCGCCGACACACCGAGCTCGGCACGTACTACGCGCGGCATGCGACGACCGACGGCGTACGCGTCGTCTATCAGAGCGCGGGCGACCTGTGGCTGCTCGAATCCCTCGACGCCGAACCGGTCAAGCTCGACGTCCGACTCGGCGGGGCACGCTCCGGGCGCTCGCCCTTCCCGGTGTCCACGGCATCAGGCCTCGGACACTACGCGCTGAGCACCACCGGCCGGGTGCTCGCGGCCGAGGTCCGCGGCACGGCGCACTGGCTGCCGGTCGAGCAGGGCCCGGCCCGCGCGGTGCTCTCCGAGCCGGGTATACGTGCTCGAATACCGCTCGTGCTGCCGGGCACCGACACCGTCGTGTGCGTCTCGGATTCGGACGGCGAGGACGGAATCGACTTCATCCCGACTGACGGCGGGCCGACCCGGCGGATCCTGACCGGTCGGCTGGGCCGGGTGCTGGAGCTCGCCGCGTCGCCCGATGCCAAGACTCTGGGCGTATCGAGCGATGACGGTCGGCTGATCACGGTCGACGTCGAGACCGGCACCGCGACCGAACTCGTCGAGAGCGAGTACACCGAGCCCACGGACCTGGTCTTCTCACCGGACTCGGCCTACCTGGCGTGGGCCGCACCGTGGACGTGGAACGGCCGCGTCACCTCGCAGATTCGGCTCGCGCGCCTGTCCGACCGCGAGATCGTGGACGTGACCCCGCAGCGGTTCAACGACTACTCGCCCGCCTTCACGCACGACGGCAAGTTCCTGGCGTTCCTCTCGAACCGCGTCTTCGACGCGAGGCACGACGCGCAGGGCTTCGACCTCAACTTCCCGCCCGGCGTCCGGCCGTACCTGGTCGGCCTGGCCGAGGCCACCCCGTCGCCGTTCGCGGCGGAGCTGGACGGGCGACCGGTGAAGGCCGCGGACGAGGAGAAGAGACACAGCGACAGCGAAAGCGGCGACGAGATCCTGCCGGTCGTGGTCGATTTCGAGGGTCTCGCGGCGCGGCTCGAGCCCTTCCCCGTGCCGGCGGGGCTGTATACGAAGCTGCGTCCGGTCAAAGACGGCGTGGTGTGGCTGGACGTACCGCACAGCGGCGAGCTCGGCGAGACGTACGCGCTCCCGGACGACGGCGAGAAGCCCAAGCCCGATCTCATGCGGTACGACCTGCGCAAGCGGAAGTTGTCGACCGTCGTCTGCTCGCTCGACTCCTTCACGGTCTCGGCCGACGGCAAGCGGCTGGCGTATCGCAAGAAGGGCGAGCTGACGGTCCGTCCGCTCAATGGCCAAGGCCAGAGCGAGAGCCAGAGCGACGAGCCGATCACCGTGGACCTGGATCGGATCCGCGTCACCGTGGACCCGATCGCCGAGTGGCGCCAGATGTATAGCGAGAACTGGCGGCTGATGCGCGACAACTTCTGGCGCGCGGACATGAACGGCGTGGACTGGGCCGCGATGGGCGCCCGCTACCGGCCGCTCGTCGAGCGGATCGGTTCCACGAGCGACCTGCACGACCTGCTGTGGGAGGTCGCTGCGGAGCTCGGCACCTCGCACGCGTACGTCATCGGGGCCGCGGAGTCGAGGGATTCGGCGCTGGTCCAGGGCGCGCTCGGCGCCGATCTGGAGCGCGATGAGGCGGGCCTGTGGCGGATCGTGCGCATCCTGCCGGGTGAGGACTCGGTCGCCGGGGGACGCTCGCCGCTGCTCGCGATGGGAGTGGCCGCGCGGCCGGGCGACGCGATCGTGGCGGTCGACGGCCGGCCGGTGGATCCGGCGCGCGGGCCGAACGCGCAGCTGGTCGGGAAGGCGGGAAAGCCCGTCGAACTGACGCTGCGTCGGGACGGAGCGGCGGACCGGCGCGTGGCCGTCACCCCGATCCGAGATGAACGTGTCCTGCGATACCACGACCTGATGCGGGCGCGGCGGGCGACGGTGCGCGAACTGTCCGGCGGGCGCCTCGGCTACGTGCACGTGCCCGACATGCAGTCTCCCGGCTGGGCCGAGTACCACCGCGACCTGCACACCGAGATCACCCGCGACGGCCTGATCTTCGACCTGCGCTCCAACAGCGGCGGCCACACCTCCGAGCTCGTCATCGAGAAGCTGCTCCGCAAGGTCACCGGCTGGGCGCTGCCGCGCCGCGGCAAGCCGTCCAGCTATCCGGAAGAGGCGCCGCGCGGCCCGATCGTGGCGATCTCGGACGAGTGCTCGGCCTCCGACGGGGACATCGCCACGAACGCCGTCAAGCGGCACGGCATCGGCCCGGTCGTCGGCACCCGCACCTGGGGCGGCGTGATCGGCATCGACGGCAGGTATTCACTGGTGGACGGCACCACGACCACGCAGCCGAAGTACGCGTGTTGGTTCGACGACAACGGCATGGGCATGGAGAACTACGGCGTGGACCCGGACGTCGAGGTTCCGATCACGCCGCAGGACTGGGCCGCGGGTCGCGATCCACAGCTCGAAACGGCCGTGAGACTGGCATTGGAGGCGTTGGAGCACACCCGCGCGGCAACTCCTCCTCTGCTGCCCCCTGCGCAGCGCAAAACTTTCTCGACGCAAAACCGTGAAGATGAATAGAGTCGGCGACGTGGCAGACAATCCTTACCTTCGATTTCCGCACTTGTCCGGAAACCTCCTGACGTTCGTCGCCGAAGACGACGTCTGGCTCGCACCGCTCGACGCGGCACGCGCGGACGGCGCCCGGGCATGGCGGCTGACCTCAGACCGAGTCCCGCCGGTCAGTCCCCGGCTCAACCCCTCCGGTACGCATGTGGCCTGGAGCGCGCCGCGGGAGGGCGCGCGCGAGGCCTATGCGGTGGAGGTGGACGGCGGCCCCGTCAAGCGGCTGACCTACTGGGGCAGCGACGGCTTCGAGACCGCGGGCGTACGCGGCTGGCTCTCCGACACCGAAGTGCTGGTCACCAGCTGGCACGGGCACCACGACGGCATGCACACCTGGCCGTTCGCCGTGCCGCTGGACGGCTCGCCGCGCGAGCTGCCGTACGGCTCGGCCGCGGACGTGTCCGTCTCCCCCGAGGGCGCGGTGCTGGTCGGCACCTCGACCTACCGGGAGCCCGCCAAGTGGAAGCGGTACGGCGGCGGTACCGGCGGCCGGATCTGGTACTCGCCGGACGGCACCGCGTACGAGCAGATCCTCACCGAGACCGGCAACCACCTGGTGAACCCGATGTGGGTGTCCGGGCGCGTGGTCTTCATGTCGGACCACGAGGGCGCGGCCGCGGTGTACTCGGCACTGCCGGACGGCTCCGACGTGCGGCGGCACACGGACCACGGCGCGTACTACGCGCGGCACGCCACGACCGACGGCACGCGCGTCGTCTACCAGTGCGCGGGCGACCTGTGGCTGCTCGAATCCCTCGACGCCGAACCGGTCAGGCTCAACGTGCAACTCGGCGGCGTGCGCTCGGGCCGTGCTCCCTTCCCGGTGTCGGCCAAGCAGAAGACGGGCGAGTTCGCCCTCTGCAAGACCGGCCGGATCCTCGCCGCCGAGGTGCGCGGATCCGCGCACTGGCTGCCGGTCGAGCAGGGGCCGGCCCGCGCGCTGCTCGACCAGCCGGGCGTGCGCGCCCGGATCCCGTTGATCCTGCCGGGGACCTCGACCGTCGTCTGCGTCTCCGACGCGGACGGCGAGGACGGCCTCGACCTCATTCCGGCCGACGGTGGCGAGACGCGGCGGATCCTGAGCGGTCAGCTGGGCCGGGTGCTCGAGCTCGTCGCGTCCCCGGACGCCAAGACCCTGGCCGTGGCCGGCGACGACGGCCGCGTGCTCACCGTCGACATCGAGTCCGGCACCGCGAGCGAGCTATCCCGCAGCGCGAACCGGGAGGCCAGCGGCCTGTCGTTCTCCCCGGACTCGGCCCTGCTGGCCTGGGCCGAGGGCTGGTCGCCGGGCTGGTCGTACCGGCACGTGCGGCTCGCGCGGCTGGCCGACCGCGAGATCGTGGACGTGACGCCGCAGCGGTTCGACGACCACTCCCCCGTGTTCACGAAGGACGGCAAGTACCTGGCGTTCCTGTCGAACCGCACCTTCGACCCGGTGTACGACGGGCAGCTGTTCGACCTCGGCTTCCTGCCGGGCATCCGGCCGTACCTGGTCACGCTCGCCGCGGACACCCCGTCGCCGTTCGCCCCCGAGCTCAACGGCCGTCCGGCCAGGTCGGAGGAGAAGGACAGGGACAAGGGATCGAAGGGTTCGAAGAAGGACGGCGAGGGCGAGGCGGAGGAGCCCGTCGAGCCGGTGCGCCTGGACCTCGAGGGCCTTTCCGGCCGCGTCGTGCCGCTCCCCGTCCAGGCGGGCGAGTACGCCGATCTGAAGGCCGCGGACGACGCGCTGCTGTGGCTCGACGTCCCGCGCACCGGCGAGCTCGGCGAGAGCCTGATCGGCGCCGAGGAGAAGCACCCGAAGCCCTCGCTGCAGAGCTACCACCTGACGAAGCGCAAGCTGAGCACGCCGGTCGAGGCGCTGGACGCCTACGCGGTCTCCGGTGACGGCACGAGGATCGCTTACCGCAAGGACGGCGACCTCACCGTCAAGGCCTTCGACGCCAAGGACGACGATGACGCGATCACCGTCGACCTGGACCGGATCCGCGTCGTCGTGGACCCGGTCGCCGAGTGGCGGCAGATGTACAGCGAGAACTGGCGGCTGCTGCGCGACAACTTCTGGCGCGCGGACATGGGCGGCGTCGACTGGGACGAGATCCACGCCCGCTACCTGCCGCTGGCGCTGCGCGCGGGCACGGGCGACGACCTGCGCGACGTGCTGTGGGAGGTCGGGGCGGAGCTCAACACCTCGCACGCGTACGTGCGCACCCCCGGAGCCGAGCGTTCCTCGGCGCAGTCGCTTGGCCAGCTCGGCGCGGACCTGGCCAAGGGCGAGGACGGCGTCTGGCGGATAGCCCGGATCCTGCCGAGCGAGACGTCGGTGTCCGAGGGCCGCTCCCCGCTGGAGGCGCCCGGCGTCTCGGCGCGGGCCGGCGACGCGATCGTCGCGGTCGACGGACGTCCGGTCGAGGCGGTGAACGGCCCGGCCGCGCTGCTCGTCGGAAAGGCCGACCAGCCGGTCGAGCTGACGCTGCGCCGGGACGGCGAGGCGGATCGCCGGGTCGTGGTCGTGCCGCTGGCGAACGACTTCGTGCTGCGCTACCAGGACCTGGTCCGCGCCCGGCGGGCGAAGGTGCACGAGCTGTCCGGCGGGCGGCTCGGCTACCTGCACGTGCCGAACATGGTGTCGTACGGCTGGGCCGAATACCACCGCGACCTGCACGTGGAGATGGCCCGCGAGGGCCTTGTCTTCGACCTGCGGGAGAACGGCGGCGGCCACACCTCGGAGCTGGTGATCGAGAAGCTGAACCGCAAGGTCATCGGCTGGGACGTCGGCCGCAACCAGCAGCCGTCCCGCTACCCGAACGACGCCCCGCGCGGCCCGATCGTGGCCATCACGGACGAGTTCGCCGGCTCCGACGGCGACATCGGCACGAACGCCTTCAAGCGCTACGGCCTCGGCCCCGTCGTCGGCACCCGCACCTGGGGCGGCGTCGTCGGCATCGACGGCAGGTACACGCTCGTCGACGGCACCGGCGTCACCCAGCCGAAGTTCTCGTTCTGGTTCGACAACGCCGAATGGGGCGTCGAGAACTACGGCGTGGACCCGGACATCGAGATCACCTACCCGCCGCACGACTACGCCGCCGGCCACGACCCGCAACTGGCGGAGGCCGTCCGGCTCGCACTCGAGGCCCTGGAGCAGCACCCCGCGGTAACCCCGCCGGCGATTCCGGAAGTCTGAGTCCGAGAGTCTGAGTCCTGATAGGAAGATCGCCTCGTCACGCACGCCTGCGTGACGGGGCGATCCCGCACCTGGGGGTGCAATGTCGATGTCAGAGGCCGCCTCGCCTGCCGAACCCGTACGCAGCGCCGCGCCCGGTTGGTATCGCGGCGATTGCCATGTTCATTCGGTGTACTCCCATGGCGGTGAGCTGACGCCGGAGCAGGTGGCTGCTGGTGCTCGGGCGGTCGGGCTGGACTTCGTGGTGACTACCGAGCACAACACGGCGGACGGGCACGAGGCGTGGGCCCGGCTCGGCGACGGCGACCTGATGGTGCTGTTCGGCCAGGAGGTGGTCACGCGTACAGGGCACTGGCTTGCGCTCGGCCTCGAGGCGGGGCAGTTGATCGACGGCGACTACGGCGTGCGTGACGCGGTGGTGGAGCGGCACCTCGCGGCGGTCCATCGGGTCGGCGGGCTGTGCGTGGCAGCCCATCCGTACGCGCCGTACCCGTCGGGCGCGTTCGTGTATCCGTACCGGGGCTTCGATGTGGTCGAGGTGTGGAACGGGCCGTGGACGTCCGACCTGCCGTGGCAGGCGAACAACGAGGTGGCGCTGGCCGAGTGGGGACGGAGTCTGGCCGCAGACGTACACCGAGGACGGTGGCGCCCGGCGATCGGCAACAGCGACACCCACCTCGACGGACAGATCGGCATCCCGCACACCGTCGTGGCGGCAGAGAAGCCGACCCCAGCTGCAATCCTCGCCGGCATCCGCGCAGGACGGTGCTGGGTGGCGGAATCGGCGGCAGTGCACCTTGAGTTCAACCTTGTCGTAGGCGGACGACGCGCGGGCATTGGCGAAGAGCTGAACACGGGTGGCGCACCGGTCGTCGCACAGGTGCAGGTGCACGGCGTACCCGCGGGCACAGTCAGCTTCCATACGGAGAAAGGCGTAGCTCACCGCACCGTGTTGCCCGCCACGGGATCAGACAATCTCGAGTGGCACACCAGCGCGGCAGAAGCAGGGTTCGTACGCATCGAAGTGCGTCATCCCGACGGGCGGATGGCCGCTCTGAGCAACCCGATCACCCTGGTCTGACCTGGATGGCGCAGGGCTCTGAGTCGATCCGCCCATCCAGCCCGCGAGGTCACGGCTGGACTGGACACACCGACCCGCATAGAGTCGGCCGCGACGATCACTTGGGATGCTGATCTCCTTGGCCGGAGGGGACCGCATGGCTGTCGAGCACACACGGATCGAGATCCTCGATCCGGACGAGGACTCGGACGACATCGAAATGCTCGACGAGCCCGACGAAGAACGGCTGGACGGCGGGCGCGGCCCCTCCAACCTGCTGCCGGCCCGCGCGAGCCGACCCAGGGTGGTGGCCTCCCTGCTCGCGCTCGCGCTGTGCGTCACGGGAGTCGGCGCGTGCCTCACCACCGCTTATCACCGGCATCAGACGGACGTGCGTATCGCCAACGTGCTCAGCCTGCAGGGCACGAAGGCCGAGTCGGCCATTCCGGGCCTGTCCGCTCTCGACTCCGAGACCGTCTGGCACGCCCAGCCGAGCGAACGGGTACTGATCCCGGTAGTCAATAAGAGCCCTGAGCCGGTGACGCTGCTCGACGGAATCCTGGTCGAGTCGGGCCTGACGAGGCCGGCGACGCTCGCCCCGACCGGCGGCGCGACGCTCAGGCCCGGGCAGACCGGTCAGCTCGCCGGGAACGTCACGGCGGATTGCGCCGATGACGCCCCGACCCCCGGCGGCCCGGTCGGACAGACCAGTTCGGCCGCGGCGTCCGCTGAGTCCTCGGTAACCGTGACGCTCACGGCGAACTCTTCCGACGACACCCTGTTGGTTCGGGCTCGCACCTCCGGCGGCGCGATCGGCCTCCAGAACCTTCAGCCGGATGTCGGGCACCAGAGCCTCCAGCAGCGGATCTGCGGCCGGCAGGAGGGCAATGTCATCGGCCCGCTCTCGATGACAACGACCGGTGATCCGAAGACCCGGGTGATCTCCGTGAGCCTCTCGACCACCTCGATCGCCGACATCCCGCTGAACTACACCGCGGCCGCCTCGTACTCGGCCGACCCCGAGGCCGGCGGGATCGTCATCGCGCCGAATCCGCTGCCCACGCTCGCGCCCGCCGGTACCGTCAAGCCCGCCGGCGGGGTGCGGGTGGCCTTCTCCATCCCGGTGACGAGCTGCCCGGCAACGCCGCCACCGTCGACGAACAACATCCTCGTCTACCTCATGTTCGCGAACCGGGGAAACCTGGTCGGCATGGAGACCGAGGCCATCCAGTTCGACAGCGCGCTCGCGGACGTCTGCGGCTAGCGAACCGCTCGTGCCTTGCCGCTAGCCCACGCGTGGGCCAGGAAAAACTGTCGAGATCAACTGGGCTCCACACGCACGACTATCCCACCGAGCCGGCGAACGTGGCGTGATCTCCCTGATCTCGGACCGTCCTCGTTCCCGCTCAACGACTTGACGGGTGACGTGGACGTCAGCTGATCATTGGTCGTGACTCGCGATCTTTCGACACCGCCCGTGATTCCGTCCGGCTTGCTCGCCGATTCCCCTCAGCCGGTATTGCCCGCCGCCCAAGGTCTGCTGCTACGTCCTTGGGAACCGGGCGACGCACCGGCGTTCCTGTCCGCGTATCAGGACGATGAGATCCGCCGTTGGCACACGCGCCGTCCGTCGTCGGAGGCGCACGTCCTGGAGTGGTTCGATGAGTACCGCCGAGACTGGGCAACTGAAAGGGGCGCCCACTGGGCGATCACCCGCGGCGACGGCGAAGTACTCGGCCGAATCGCCACGCGCGGCTGGAATTTCGATGACGGAATCGCCGGTGTCGCGTACTGGGTGGTCCCAGCGGCCCGTGGTGCGGGCGTCGCGACGTGCGCCGTACAGGCGCTCACGGTCTGGGCCATGGAGGAGGTCGGATTCCACCGCCTGTACCTGGATCACTCGACGCGAAACCACGCCTCCTGCCGGGTCGCGACAAAGTCCGGCTATCTCCTGGAGGGCACCAAGCGCAGCGCCGCAGTGCACGACGACGGCCGCCACGACATGCATCTGCACGCCCGCATCCGGGACGTCTGAGCCTCAGCCTGAGAAACAGCTCGTCCCCGCCACGGGAACCGCGCGGCGGGGACGAGCATCTGTCAACGCGTCACATTCGACGCAGCACAACTCAACGCGTCACATTTCAGTGCGTCACACCGCGATGGCGTGCACGCCGCCGTCGACGTGGACGACCTCGCCGGTCGTCTTCGGGAACCAGTCGGAGAGCAGGCCGACGACGCCGCGGGCGGCGGGCTCGGGGTCGGACATGTCCCAGCCGATCGGGGCGCGGGAGTCCCAGACGCCCTCGAACTGGTCGAAGCCGGGGATCGACTTCGCGGCCATGGTCTTGACCGGGCCGGCCGAGATCAGGTTGCTGCGAATGCCCTTGGGGCCGAGGTCGCGGGCCAGGTAGCGGCTGGTGGCCTCGAGCGCGGCCTTGGCGACGCCCATCCAGTCGTAGCCGGGCCAGGCCACCTGCGCGTCGAAGTCCATGCCGACGATCGAGCCGCCGCGCTCGCCGAACAGCGGCAGCGCCGCCATGGCGAGGGACTTGTAGGAGAACGCGGAGACCTGGTAGGCCGTGGCGGCCGAGGCGTACGGCGTGTTGAGGAAGTTGCCGCCGAGGGCGTCCTCCGGGCCGAAGGCGATCGAGTGCACGACGCCGTCGAGGCCGTCCACGTACTCGCGGACGTTCGCCTCGAGCGCGGCCAGGTGCTCCTCGTTCGTCACGTCGAGCTCGATCACCGGGGCGGGCTTGGGCAGCTTGGCCGCGATCCGATTGACCAGGCTGAGCCGCCCGTAGCCGGTGAGCACGACCTCGGCGCCCTCCTCCTGCGCCAGCCGCGCCACCGAGAAGGCGATGGACGCGTCGGTGATCACGCCGGTGACCAGGATGCGCTTGCCGTCGAGAATACCCATGCTGATTCAGTGCCCCATTCCGAGACCGCCGTCGACCGGGACGACGGCGCCTGTGATGTACGCGGCCTCCGGAGAGGCCAGGAACTTGACGACGCCCGCGATCTCCTCGGGCTGCGCGTAGCGCCGGAGGGGGACGGCGTCGATGATCTGCTTCTTGCGCTCGTCGGTCAGCTCCGCGGTCATCGCCGTCTCCACGAAGCCGGGCGCGACCACGTTCGCGGTGATCGAGCGGGAGCCGAGCTCGTGCGCCAGCGACCTGGCCATGCCGACCAGGCCGGCCTTGGACGCGGCGTAGTTGACCTGGCCGGGCGAGCCGGACAGGCCGACGACCGAGGAGATGAAGATCAGCCGGCCGCGCTTGAGCCGCAGCATGCCCTTGGCGGCGCGCTTGGCGACCCGGAAGGAGCCGGTGAGGTTGGTGTCGAGCACGTCGGTGAAGTCCTGCTCGCTCATCCGCAGCACGAGCGTGTCCCGGGTGATCCCGGCGTTCGCCACCAGGATCTCGACCGGGCCGTGCGCGGCCTCGATCTCGGTGAACGCGCGCTCGACGTCCTCGGCCGAGGTGATGTCGCACCGGACCGGGAGCACGGAGCCCTCGCCGGCGGCCTTCAGCTCGGGCGGCTCACCGGACCGGTAGGTCAGCGCGACCTTGTCCCCCTGCTCGGCGAACGCGGCGGCGATCGCGAGGCCGATGCCCCGGTTCCCGCCGGTGACGAGTACTGACCTGCTCAAGGTGCGCCCTCTCTGACGTCAACCGCTACTGTCGTTCCAGGCCTTACCGTACCGGCTCGCCGCGCCGACCTGCTCTAGCGGACCGTACAAAGAAATGCGGCAGGTCTTGATCGCCGTGCCTCCCCCGGTCTTAACGGGATGTTCGCCCGGAACTAGGCTGGGGGTTGTGAGGCTCCCCTTCTCCCGGCAGCACCGGCGCTCGCCCTCGTACGGGATCACGACGGCCGACCACAGCCACCTGGACGACGTCGCCCGCCGGCAGAAGCAGTACGCCGCGACGATGGGCTTCCGCGTGGTCGCGATCCTCGTGGTGGTGTTCGTGCCCGGACTCACCATCATGGAGCGGGTGATCCTCGGTCTGGTGGCCACGGTGATCCCGTACGTGGCGGTGATCCGGGCCAACGGCGCGCCGACCCAGGACGCGCCGCCGACCAACCTGATGATCGGCTCGCCGCGGCAGAACGAGTTGCCAGAAACGGATCGGAGTATCACGGCGAACGACGGCGCCGGCGATCAAGAATGCTCCGCGGAGTGGGCCGAGGATGATGACGTGATGAAGCGTCAGGACCACCCAGAGTAAACGTGAACTTTCGTTCTGACCTGCGGAAACGCGGTCGACCTTGACGGTCGCGAGTTCACCGCAAGTCATATTGGTCTGGAGTTCACACCTACCGGCCGAGTGTGCCATACTTCTTACGCACGCCTCGTTCCCCCGTCGAGGTGCTGCCAAAGCAGGCGCCGCCGTCGACAGCCGCGCCTGCCGCGAACGGTCGGCATCCCCCCCGTGTGCCGACCGTTCGCCTTTTCTCCGAAGGTTTTCCGAGTCGCCGGAAGTCCCGCGGCGTGCCCGTCCCCCGCGGCCGCCGCGACCCTTCCTTTCAGAAGATCTCAGCCGCCGATGGCGGACATCGGGCGCATCGGCTGCACGAAGTCCGGCTCGCCGATCCCGGCGCCGGCCTTCTTGCCCAGGAACGCGATCCGCCACCGCTCGGCGATCTCCGCGTCGTCGGCGCCGTCGCGCAGCGGGGCGCGCAGGTCGGATTCCTCGCGGGCGAACAGGCAGGTGCGCATCTGGCCGTCGGCGGTCAGCCGGACCCGGTCGCAGTCCCCGCAGAAGGGCCGGGTGACCGAGGCGATCACGCCGACGCGCGCCGGATCGCCGTTGGGCGCCCGGTATCCGGTGACGAGCCAGGTCTCGGCCGGGGCGGTGCCGCGGGCGTCGGCGCCCTCGGGCACGAGGTCGAATTCGGCCGAGAGCCGCTCCAGGATCTCCTCGGCGGTGACCATCTTCTCGCGGTCCCAGCCGTGCTGGGCGTCGAGCGGCATCTGCTCGATGAAACGCAGCTCGCAGCCGCGTTCCAGGCTCCAGCGCAGGAGGTCCGCGGCCTCGTGGTCGTTGATCCCGCGCATCAGCACCGTGTTGATCTTCACCGGGCCGAGTCCGGCGGCGAGCGCGGCGTCGATTCCGGCGATCACCCGGTCGTGCCGGTCGCGGCGGGTGAGGCTGCGGAACAGCTGCGGGTCCAGCGTGTCGAGGGAGACGTTGACCCGGTCGAGGCCCGCGGCGACCAGCGGCGCGGCGAGCCTGCCCAGCGCGACGCCGTTCGTGGTCAGCGAGAGCCGCGGACGCGGCGTGAGCCCGGCCATCCGCTCGACCAGGCCGGGAAGCCCGGGCCTGATCAGCGGTTCGCCGCCGGTCAGCCGCACTTCGCGGATGCCCAGCCGCTCCACGCCGATGCGCACGAGCCGGACCAGCTCGTCGTCGCTGAGCACCTCTTCGCGCGGCAGCCACGGCAGGCCCTCGGCAGGCATGCAGTATGTGCAGCGCAGATCGCATTTGTCCGTCACCGAGACCCGCAGGTCGGTGGCCGTACGTCCGAAGCGATCTACCAGCATGCCTACCAGCCTAGCCCCTACCGGCTGGTGCGTTGCCGAAGCCGCGTTCAACGCTTGTATACGGCCACGAAGTCGCGGCTGCTCGGCTGGAAGTAGCGGTCGGCCGGCTGCAGGAAGTCCCACAGCTTGTTCGGCGTCGGGTTCGCCGCATTGCCGCCGGTCACCGTGTAGTACATGTACGAGGTCCAGTCGGCGTTGATGTCGAGTTCCATCGCGTTGACCGCGCCCGCCTGCCTGAGCAGCTTCGCGAGCGTTTCGACGGACAGATCGGGGCCGCCCACGTAGACGACGTCGCCCTTCGCGGTCACGCCCACGCCCGAGCGCGGCACGAAGAAGGCGTTGTTCACGGTCAGACCCCACTGCGTACCCGAGCCGGAGCTGCCCGCCGACATGACCTGGCCGTTGTCCACGAGCAGGCTGAGGTTCTGCCGCACGCTCGCGACCTGCGGCGTCATCGTCAGGTCGCGGCCCCAGGAGCCGATCTTGAACGAGCCGTCCTTGTAGAACACCTCCGAGGCCTTGCCGTCCACCAGGGCGCGGACCGTCGTGCCGTCCTCGTAGTAGCCGCTCAGCGAGTCGTTCGGGCTGACCTTGAAGCCGCCGTTCCACGTCGCGATGAGGTTGGTACGCGCGCCGGCCGGAATCTCGTCGGGCGTCGGGAAGCTGCCGCCGGGCTGCTGGGAGCCCGGGTGCAGCTGGAAGGACAGGGCCTTCTGGCTCATCCACGCGACGTATGCCAGGGCGGAGGTGTGTTGGGAGTCCGGGCGCAGGCCGGCCCATTCGACGATCGGCACGCCCGCGGAGTCGGTCTCGACCGGATGCCATATGCCCTCGTCCGGGATGCTGCCGGCGGCGAGCGGCGGGATGTTCGCGGGAAGTTCCTCGCGGGCCGCCTGGGAGGGCGAGACTGTGGCGCCCTGGAGCGTCTTGACCTGCTGGTTGCTGAGTTTCCCGCCGGTCGGCGGCGCCTTGTAGCTCGCGTTCTCCAACCAGGTCACGGCCCAGCTGAGGTGGTGGTCGCGGCCCCACTCGGCGACGCGTGCCGCGACGGTGTCCGAGCCCGCGTAGGTGAGATACGGCTCGATGGTGTAGGCGACGTACCCGAAGACCACCAGGAAGACGGCGAGTACGCCGCGGAATATCCGGCGGCGTATCTTGCGGCCGCGGGTCAGCGGCTTGCGCGGCCCGCCCGCGCGCGATCCCTTGCGCGGCTTCTTGCCCCTACGCCGATTCGGCCGCTCGACCAGCACGGTTTCGCCCTGGTCGACGCGCGGGGCCACGCCCTTTCCGTTCGCCATGCCGCCCTGTCTCCCGGATCTGCGACTCTTCGCAACACTTCGCGGCGCGGAACGGCGAGAACCGCCCCGCGCGACCTGTCCTCACTTGGACGGACGTGCGGGGCGGCTCACCGGTTCCGGAAATCTTCTTCAGCTGTTGCAAAGCCTTCGCTCGGCGGGCGCTATACGGGCGTCACGCGGGCGGGGGCTGCTGGCCGCCGGTCGGCGGCCGGTAGCCGGGCAGCGGGGTGAAGCCGGAGTGGCCCCAGCCGGCGGCCGGGTTCCAGCTCGGCGCGGCCGGGAACGAGCCGGTGCCGGTCGGCGCCCACCCGCCCGCGCCGCCGGGCGCCGGGGGCGGCGGCGGGCCCTGGCCCCAGCCGGGGGCGCCCATCGGCTGCTGCATCGGCATCGCGTACGCGCCGGCCGGGTGGCCGTACTGCCCGGCTTGTCGCGCGTGCGCCTCGTCGGCCTCGGTGAGCTGTTGCTCGATCACCCCGCCCGCCTGGACGTACGCCATGAAAAGCAGCACGCTGACCACGATCTCGACGATCCAGAACCAGTGCCCTGCCACGTCGTCGTTGACGCCGTGCAGCAGCGAGGTCAGGCCCAGGCCGACGAGCGCGAGCCAGAAGTAGCGCCGGTGCTGGAAGGCCAGGCCGACGAAGTAGCCTGAGATACCCGCCCACACCGCGTGGCTCATCGGGTCGGTGACGAAGCGCCAGGAACCGCTCTGGATCGAGGTCATGGCGATGTACTGGCCGATCGCGCTGGGGTCGGCCCCCTGGTTCGCCGCCGCCGTGGCGACCTCGCCGGAGTTGCCCGGGATGTAGACGTTGATGTACTGCACGGCCTCGGCCGCGCCGAAGGCCAGGCCGCTGACCGCGCCGAGGAACAGGTAGTCCTTGGGCGTGAGCGGGCCCCAGACGGTTTTCAGGATCAGGCCGAGCACGACGACCGGCAGGATCTTCACGAACTCCTCGGGCAGGCCGACGGTGAAGATGTACGCGAACAGGTTCTGGTTAGGCGTCTCGAGCTTCTTCTCCAGCCAGATGGCCAGCGGCGCTTCGAAGATCAGGCCGATGAGTCCGATCTCGAGCAGCATCATCGGACGGATCATCGGCGGCCGGACGGCGATCCAGAGCACCAGCAGCCAGGCGCACGCGAAGTAGATCGCGAAGGCCCAGGTGGACTTGGATATCTTCGTCACGTCGTCGCCGACGTAGACCAGCGTGATCGACGGCACCACGACCAGCGCGACGAACAGGATCGTGATCCAGTTGCGCAGCGAGCGGTCGCGGATCCAGTGGTGGATCGGCAGCAGCATCACCGGGTTGAAGTGGACCGTCTGCCGCGGCAGCTGCGGGAAGTACGGCTGCTGCGCCGGGTAGCCGCCGGACTGTCCGTAGGGCGGCGGTGGCGGCGGCTGCTGGCCCCAGCCCTGCTGTTGCTGGGGCTGGTACTGCTGCGGCTGGTGCGGATACTGGGGCTGCGGCTGCTGGCCCCAGGCCGGCTGCTGCTGCGGCTGCTGGGGGTGCTGCTGGGGAGCCCCGTACGGACCCTGCTGCCCCGGCTGCGGGCCCTGCTGCGGGCCCTGCTGCGGGTGCTGCTGCGGGTGCTGCGGTGCCGGGTAGCCGCTCTGCGGAGCCCCGTACCCCGGCTGCGGCGGTCCCGGCTGCTGCTGCGGCCCCGGCTGGTTCGCCTGGCCCGCCTGGCCCGCGGCGGCGTCCTGGGGCGGGCGCGCCCCGTATCCGCGCGACGGCTGGTCCGGGCCGGATGGCACGGTCATGGTGAGGTTCTCCCCCTCGACTCGACGGCACCGGTTGGAGCCGGGTGATCTATAGAACTCCGAATACGGTTACGCATGCTTTCATGCCCGTGCGGAACACCGCCACACGGCGACCGCCCGACGCGCCGCCACCCGAACGGCGGACCGCCGTACGGGTGTCGGACCCGCCGTGCACAATGGTTGGCGTCAGGGCACGCGGTGCGAATCCCCGTCGGCAGGAGCGAAATGATCACCATCACGACCGTGAACGTGAACGGCCTACGGGCGGCGTCCGGGAAGGGCTTCGACGCCTGGCTCGCGGCCACCGGCGCCGACGTGGTCTGCCTGCAGGAGGTTCGCGCCGACCACGAGCAGGTCCCGGCGCAGTTGCGGGCGCCGGAGGGCTGGGCCCGGCCGCTGTTCGCCCCCGCCTCGGCCAAGGGCCGCGCCGGCGTCGGCCTCTACACCCGCGTCGAGCCGACCAGGTCGCAGGTCGGCTTCGGCTCGACGGAGTTCGACGAGTCCGGCCGTTACATCGAGATCGACCTCCCCCCGGCCGAGGGCCTGCCCGGCATCACGGTGGCCAGCCTGTACCTGCCCTCCGGCGAGACCGGCACCGCGCGCCAGGAGGAGAAGGAGCGCTTCATGGCCGAGTTCCTCGCCTACCTCGTCGCCGCCCGCAAGCGGCTCGAGGCCGAGGGCCGCGAACTCGTCGTCTGCGGTGACTGGAACATCGCTCACCGCGAGGCGGATCTGCGGAACTGGAAGACCAACCAGAAGAACGCGGGCTTCCTCCCCGAGGAGCGCGCCTGGCTCAGCCGCGTCTTCGACGAGGCCGGCTACGTCGACATCGTCCGGACGCTTCACCCGGACGAGCTAGGCCCCTACTCCTGGTGGTCCTACCGCGGCCGCGCCTTCGACAACGACGCGGGCTGGCGGATCGACTACCAGATCGCCACCCCCGGCCTCGCCGCCCTGGCCAAGTCGGCGGTCGTCGAGCGCCCCGTGGATCACCCCTCGCGCTGGTCGGACCACGCGCCGGTGACGGTGACGTTCGGGGCGTAGCTCGTAGCGGGTGCGCTGGATGCGGGCGAGGCCCCGGCCCTACGAACCTGGCACCTACCCTACATACCGTCTAGGTTTCGACTCGGTGTGAAAGGGCTCATCGGCGAGCGCGGAGCCATTCGTCGACGGCAGCGCCGTAAAGCTGTGCGCAACGCCTGGCTGATCCTGATTCCAACCCTAGATGGTGTCGGTTTCGAGTGCGGCGGCGCGCAGTGCGTCGGCGAGGCGTGCGGCGGGTCCGGGCGGGGGGTCGCGGAGCCAGGCGAGTTGGATGCGGCGCTGTTCCTGCGGGCCGCCGCGTACCGGCAGGACGCGTACGTCGGCGGGGACGGCGTCGGCGAGTGCGGCGGGCACGGTGGTCAGACCGCGGCCGGCGGCCACGAGGGCCAGCTTGGCGAGCCAGTCCCGGGCGGTGTGCGCGATCTCGGGTCGTTCGTCCAGGCCGGGCCAGACTCCCTTCTGCCGGTCCTCGCCCGAGTTCGGGCCGGCGATCCACTGCTGGCCGTGCAGGTCGGCGATATCGACGAAGGCGCCGCGCGCGAGCGGGTGTGTCGCCGGGACGGCCAGCAGGAGGCTGCGTTCGGTCAGGGTGCGTACGTGCAGGGGCGGTGTCTCGGTGTCCGGCGCGCGATACGGCGGGGTGGAGCCGAGCAGGGCGAGGTCGAGCGTGCCGGCGCGCAGGGCGCGTACGAGTGCGGGGGTGCTGCCTTCGCGGCTGATGACGGTGATGGCCGGGTGCGTGCTGCGAAGCGCGGCGAGGGCACGCGGTAGGAGCGCCGCGCCGGCGCTGGTGAGCCAGTCGAGCCGCACGCGGTGCAACAACTTCGGCACCACCCGCGTCCTGCGGGCCTTCGCCCCGCTGCTGCGCGACGGCGCCAGACTCATCGTCGTGGCCAGCTCCGTCGGCACCCTGAACTACCTCGCGCCCGTGCTGCACGACCGCTTCGACGAACCGGCCGACCTCGACGAGGTGGACAAGCAGGTCGCGGCCTGGCGCGACGCGGTCAAGGACGGCAGCGCGCGCGGAGGGGCGTGGCCCGGCTTCATCAACATCTCCTCGAAGATCGGCCAGGTCGCCGCCGTACGCACCCTCGCCCGCCAGCGCCGCGAACAGGACGCGGCGCGCGGAATCCTGATCGCCGCCGTCTGCCCCGGCATGATGAACACCCCCACCTCCGCCGTCTGGTGGAGCGTCAGCGACGCACCCACACCGGCCCAAGCCGCCATCCCCCTGCTCGACCTCGCCCTCGAACCGGTCAAGCCGGGCCACTACGGCGAACTCATCCGCGACTCGGAAGTCCTGCCCTGGGGTCCGTGAGACTGCACCCGCTGAGCGATGGTCGGACCATGCTCCGGTCACGGTCACCTTCGAGGCTTAGGACTCGGAGCGGTCCGTGTCAGGCTTCTCGCCGGTCGGCCGATTCAAGCAGCGCCGCCGTCGCCTGGGTGAGCAGCCACTGCTCGGCGCGCTCCGGGGCCCAGCCCATCTCGTGCAACTGCCGCCAGGCGACCCATCCGAAGTAGAACCACAGCACATCGGACGCCTGTGCTTGGTCGACGTCCGGCCGCAGCGCGTGAAGTTCGCCGAGTCGGCGGGCGGCGCGGTCGAGGTTCTGCCGATAGCGGAGGTTTGCGTGCTGGGCCATGTCCGCAATCAGCGGGTCGGCGAGCGCGTTGTCGTACAGCACCGTGATCACCCGTAGGTGGCGCAGCGTGGTCTGGCCGGTGCCCCAGGCGAGCAGGCGCAGGACCTCCGCAGCGCTGTCGGCCGCGTCGATGCCGTCGAGCGATTGCGCGATGGCCGGATCAGCCATCCCGCGCTCCGTCAGGGCCAGCACGAGCTGCGGCTTGCCGCCGACGCTGGTGTACACGGTGTTGGTGGCCACCTGCGCGGCGTTGGCCACATTGCCGACGGTGGTCTGCGCATAGCCGCTGGTGGCGAACAGTTCCTCGGCGGCGTCCAGGATCGCGTCCCGCGTCTGCGCGGCGTTCTGGTCGCGGCGCGGCGATCGATAGGTGCGCTTATCCATACGGTGATTATACGCCTTGCAAATTGATATGAGACGCTCTACAGTCAATAGTGAGATGCTCCAATCACTGCGAGCCCTTGGGGGGCACCATGCGCGTACTGCTATCCGGCACTCCGGCCTTCGGCCATCTGCTTCCCCTGCTGCCGCTGGCACGGGAGGCCCGGGCGGCCGGGCACGAGGTCGCGCTGCTCACCAGCGGCGCGATGGCCGAGGCCGTCGGGCCCGAATTGCCCGTGCTGCCCGCCGGACCAATGCCGGACGTGCTGTTCGCGGAGGTCGCGCGGCGGACCGGGGGCAGCAACCCGGCGACCGACCCGAAGCCGGAGACGGTGGCCGAGTTCTTCGCCGGCACGCGAGTCGACCTGAGCGTCGCGGACGCGATGGAGGCGGCCAGGGCATGGAAGCCGGACCTGATCGTGGCCGAGGCCTGTGACTTCGTGGGCCCGCTGGTCGCGGCCGAACTGGAGGTACCGTGGCACCTCCTGGCATTCGGCCCGGCCGTTCCCGACGAGTTCGTCGAGCTCATGTTCCAGACCGTCGCACCCCGCTACGCCGAGCGCGGCCTGGCGCCCACCCCGCCCTCGACCTTCCTCGACCCGTGCCCGCCGACTTTGCAGGCCCCGGGCTGGCAGGCCCCGCCGAACCGGATCGCGCTGCGCCCCGAGCCGCACCGCGTCGACGGCAACGCCTGGCAGGCCCCTGACTTCGCCGACGGTGCGGATCGACCGGTGGTTCTGGTGACCTTGGGCACCGTGTTCACCGAAGTCGGCTTGCTTGTGAACATCCTGGCGTCCCTGGAGTCCCTGGACGTCAACATCGTCGCCACCCTGGGTCCGTTCGCAGACCCCACGGCCATTACCGTCGACCACAGCCGGGTGCGGACGGTCGGGTTCGTCCCGCTCGAGCAACTGCTCGACGGGATAACGGCTGTGGTCTCGACCGGCGGCGCGGGTACCATCCTGGCCACGCTCAGCCGCGGGCTCCCGATGGTGCTCCTGCCCCAGGGCGCCGACCAGGCCATCAACGCCGAGCGGGTCGAGGCGACCGGCGCGGGAGTCGCACTCGCGGAGAGCGGGCAAGTCGGCCCGGCCGTCGCAAGACTGCTCCGCGAAGACTCGTTCCGCGCTCGGGCCGGAGTCCTGGCGGACGAGATAGCCGCGATGGAATCCGCCGCCGATGTGGTGCGGCGGCTGGCCGGCTGACACAACAGCAGTGTATTGATATTCGTGATGGACATGGGCCCCGCGCCGTCTGGTGCGGGGCTTCGCCGCTGTCCGGAACCGAGCGCTCAAGGCCAGGTGGGACGATACTGGGCTGATGCCCGTGGTCGAAGCCTCCGTCATCGTGCCGGTGCCGCCGGACGTCGCGTTCGCCGTGTCGCAGACCGTCGCGCCGGTGCGCTACCGGTGGGATCCGTTCGTGCGCGAACAGCATTTCGTCGGCGGCGCGACTCGGCCGGGCAAGGGCGTGCGGACTTTCACCCGCTCGCGCCACGGGTTCACGATGATCAGCGAGTACGTTTCGTTCGCACCACCGAGCAACGTTGGCATGAAGATGGTCGCCGGCCCCTGGTTCTTCACGGTGTTCGCCGGCGGCTGGCGTTTCACGCCAGCCGCCGAGCCGGGGCACACGGTCGCGACCTGGAAGTACAGCTTTCACTGCCGCCCAGCCCCGTTGCGCCCCCTGGCCCACCGCATCGGCCGCTGGCTGCTGGGCCGCGACATCCGCCGCCGGATCGCCGGCTACGAGCGGGGCTGTACGGATCCCGTCGTCCTCGCAGCGGCCCGCGCCTCACTCGCCGATCAGGATGAACTGGATTAGCCCGGACTTTTCAGACCAGTGTTGGGTCGGGATCGGTCTCAACGGTGCCCTCGGGCATCAGGTGTGGCTGATCGCCGTGATCACCCATATCGGTGTCGCGCTGTTCGGATCCGGCCGGGTGCCGCGGATCGTGTAGATCACGCTCGTACCCGGCTCGGTGACCTGGAAGGTGTCGGGCGCGATCTGCCGCACGGCGGGCACGGGGGTCCACCGGTGCGCCCATGCCGAGACGACAAGCTCCGGATCGAGCAGCCACGGCTGGTGGCCCTGCTCGACGGAAGCCTGCGCGGCCCGGTACGCCTTCCAGCTGGTGATGTCCCAGATACCGGGGAACGCGGCGGACGCGGCGGCAGCCGTCGTCTGAGTCGTGCCTGGCTGCGGCGTCGATGCCGAAGCGTCGCCCCCGACCGCCGACGGTGTCGGTGTCGGTGTCACTACCCCGGTCGCGGCCGACGAGGTGGCGGGGTGCACTGTTTCCGGCACCGAGGAGACAGTGCTTGTGCACCCTCCCGCAGCGATGAGCAGCCCGGCTGTGATCGGCACCGCGAGAGCGGCGTGGAACATTCGCATAAGACCTCCCCATGTCTTTTTGCTACCTACGTTTCCAAGGACTCTGACGAGGTCCCCACGGTTGGCGATCTAGGTTGCGAGTCCGCGTCGATCCGCCGGAGAATCGACTACAAGACAGCTGAAAGGTGCGAGCCAGATGATCTCGGCCAGCGAGGCGGAACTAGGCGAGCTGCGCGCGCGGCTGCAGGCCACGCGGTGGCCGACCCCGTGGCCGGTGGAGGGCTGGGAGGCGGGCACGGAGGAGCGCACCCTCCGCCGCCTCGTCGAATATTGGGCGACTGCCTATGACTGGCGGACGCACGAGGCGGCTATCAACGGTCTGCCATCGCACGTAGCCGACATCGACGGAACCCCGGTCCACTACCTGCGCTTCGACGGCGAGCGCCCGGACGCTCTTCCGATCGTGCTGACGAACGGGTGGCCCAGTTCCTTCCTCGAGTTGATCGCGCTCGCGGAGCGCCTGGCCACGCCGTCGAGCCACGGCGGTGCGGCGGCCGACGCATTCACCGTGATCATCCCGTCCCTGCCGGGTTTCGCGTTCTCGCCGCAGCGTGAGTCGCTCAAAGACGGGCTGCAGACCCACGAACTCTGGCACCGGCTTATGCACAGCGAACTCGGCTTCGAGCGCTACGCGGCGCACGGCGGCGACCTCGGTGCGGGCATCACCTCGCGGCTGGCCGAGGCGCATCCAGAGCACGTCGTCGGCATCCACCTGATGGCGGTCGCCAACCCGGTGACTTACGACGTCGCCGGCCTCACGGCGGCGGAGAAGAGGTATCTCGAATCCCTCGACGAGTGGGCCGCGCACGAGGGCGGTTACCAGCACGAACAGAGCACGCGGCCACTGACCTTGAGCTACGGCTTAGCCGACTCACCCACCGGACTGCTGGCCTGGATCCTCGAGAAGTACCGGGCCTGGAGCGACTGCCACGGAGACGTGTCGACCAGGTTCAGCGACGACTTCCTGCTCACCCAGGCCTCGCTCTACTGGTTCACCCGGACGATCTCGACCTCGTTCAGGCCGTACTACGAATACGCCGGCGGAATGACGAGGCGGGTCGAACGGGTGACGGTCCCCACGGCCCTCGCCCTGTTCCCCGCCGACCTGACCCACCCGCCCCGCAGTTGGGCCGAGCGCACCTACAACATCACCAGATACACCCGCATGCCACGCGGCGGCCACTTCGCAGCCCACGAAGAACCCGATCTACTCGCGCACGACATCATCGAGTTCTTCCGCGACCACCGAAGCGATCACGCCCCGCCACGGTGACGTACAGGGCATAGCGATCACGCCTGGGCGGTGGGCCTTACGACGATCTCGTTGACGTCGACGGCGGGCGGCTGGCCGATGGCGTAGGCCACGGCGTCGGCGATGGCGCTCGCGGGCATCGCGATCTGCATCTGCGCGCGCACCGCATCCCGGGTACCTGGGTCGGTGATCGATTCGGCCAGGTCGCTGTGTGTGAGCCCGGGGCTGACGACTGTGACCCGCACATCGCGGCTTTCCTGCCTCAGGCCCTCGGAGATGGCGCGGACGGCGAACTTGGTGGCGCCGTAGACGGCCGCGGTGGGATCGGCGCGGTGCCCGGAGACGGAGGCGATGTTCACGATGTGCCCCTCACCCTGGCTGCGCATGATCGGCAGGACCGCGGCGATCCCGTGGAGAACGCCGCGGATGTTGACGTCGATCATCTGGTTCCACTCGTCCACCTTCAGCGCGTCCAGCCGGGAGAGCGGCATGACGCCGGCGTTGTTGACCAGGACGTCGATGCGTCCGTGCCGCTCGCGGGCCGCGTGCACGAAGGCGCCCATGCTGCGCCGATCGGTGACGTCCAGCACGTGGTGCTCGGCGTTTCCGCCTTGGGTTCGGATATCGGCGGCGACGGCGGCGATCCGCTCGACCCGGCGCGCGCCGAGAAACACCCGGTGGCCCGACTCGGCCAGCCGCCTTGCCGTGGCCTGACCGATTCCGCTGCTCGCCCCGGTGATCAGGACGATTCTGCCGGAGGCTGGAGTGGACGGGACGGACACGATCATCAAGCCCTTTCGGAGGAGCCGGCCAGGACGGTGCGGCCCTGGCAGTGCGGACTCCCAGCCTCGTCCCGGTCGCGCGCGGCGGGAAGGACGCGTCTTCCTGGGTACGCCGCACCCAGGCTCGTACCGTGGGTCCCCTCTTCAACCGCGACCAGTGCGTCGTTCGCGGCGCTCTGGCGGCACGGCTTGCAGACGTCAGTCGTAACAACTATGGTTACTTCATGTCGGGAGGTGGAGCGCAGTGAGCGCCAACAGCAGGCTGACGGTAGCCGCACACGCGTTGACTTGGATCGGGCTCTACCAGCGTCGCGGTCACGAAGTGGCCACCTCCGAGCAGATCGCGACAAGCGTCAACACCAATCCGGTCGTGATCCGCCGACTGCTCGCCGAGCTGAGAAAGGCAGGGCTGGCCGAATCCCGGCGGGGTGCCGGCGCGGGTTGGACGCTGACGCGGGACCTGGCCTCGATCAGCCTGCTGGAGGTCTACGAAGCCATCGAGCCGGGGCCGCTGTTCGGACTGCACCCTTCGACCCCTGACCCCGAGTGCGTCGTCGGCCATGGCATCGGCCCGGCGCTGACGGCCGTCTACGACGAGATCGAAGCCGCACTCCGAACGCAGTTGGCCATGACCACGCTCGAGGACGTACTACAGGGTGTGCTCAAGGCCGCCTGACCCCAACGACCTCAACCGTCGACCATTCGCTGACCTCGTTGACCGCGGGAGACGCCGTCCCGCAAGCCTTGATGTAACAAAGATAGTTACCTCTAGAAAGACGGAGATTCCCATGGGACAGCTCGAGAACAAGGCCGCCCTCGTGACCGGCGCCTCCACCGGCATCGGCCTGGCCATCGCCCGCCGGTTCGCCGCCGAGGGCGCCACCGTCTACCTGACCGGCCGCCGCAAGTCCGAGCTCGACTCCGCCGTCGAGCACGTCGGACCGCGGGCCGTCGGCATCCAGGGCGACGTGTCCAGGATCGAGGACCTCGACCGGCTGTTCGCCGAGATCACCGAGCGCAGCGGCCGACTCGACATCGTCGTCGCCAACGCGGGCGTCGGCGACTTCGGCCTGCTCGGCGAGATCACCGAGGAGGCTTACGAGCGCACCACCGCCATCAACCTCAAGGGCACCGTCTTCACCGTTCAGAAGGCGCTCCCACTGCTGCCCGCCGGAGCCTCGGTGATCCTGCTCTCCTCCAGTGCCGCCCAGCGCGGCGTGCCGGGCCTGGGCGTCTACGCCGCGACGAAGGCCGCCATCCGCAGCCTCGCCCGCACCTGGGCCGCCGAACTGGCCGGCCGCGACATCCGGGTCAATGCCCTGACTCCGGGCCCCGTCGTGACCCCCGGCGGCGATGAGATTCGGGCCGCCATCCCGACTGGCCACCAGGCCGGCGAACCCGCCGCGCCGACCCCGCTCGGGCGTCTCGGGCACTCCGACGAGGTCGCCGCCACCGCCGTGTACCTGGCCGGAGACCAGAGTTCCTTCACCACCGGCGCCGAACTGCTCGTCGATGGAGGCGCCACCCAACTGTGAGCCTTCAAGGCGGGGCCTAGAAGACGGGGTCGGCGGCGAGACGCAGGAAGTCGGCCAGCTGGCCTACCGCGTAGTCGAAGAACGCATCGGCGGGATCGAGGCTGTTGCGCAGCTGTCCGAACAGCTCGAAGCTGACCATTCCGAACAGTTGAGTCCACATCATCGCGCCCCGGGCTATCAGCGGTCCCGGCAGGTCGGGCTCAACCGCTGCGGCGATGACGGCGGTCTGCTCGGCCAGAACCGCCGGGAACACGGCCGAGGTGGGAGCGGGTGCCGCGGCCGGGTCGAGCGCGTCCGCGATCCATGCGTCACGGAGCAGGCCGAGCAGGGCGAAGGGCACCCGGCCACCCTGTTCGACGGTGTGCTCCGGGGCGTCGTATCCGGGCACCGGAGAGCCGTAGACCAGGGCATATTCGTGCGGATGCTGGACCGCCCAATCGCGCACCGCACGGCATACCGCGCGCAACCGAGAGCGGAAGTGCGTCGGCGGCACAGCGCGCTCGGCGGCCTCGACGTGCTCGCCCAGGGCGGCGTACGCATCGACGATCAGCGCCGTCAGCAGTTCGTCCCGGCTCGGGAAGTAGCGGTAAAGAGCCGAGGAGACCATGCCGAGTTCCCGGGCCACCGCGCGCAGGGAAAGTCCCGACGCCCCGGTGGCGGCCAACTGACGGCGCGCCTCCTGCTTGATCTCCCAGGTCAGCTCCGCGCGGGCCCGCTCTCTCGCGGTCTTGATCGCAGTCATGCCCCCTAGTGTGCCAGATCGCCACACCGAAATGAGAGCAGTGCTCTTGACGCCCGCACCGCCCGCCGCGTACGTTGCTCTCAGACGAGAGCGCCGCTCACAGAGTGGCGGGAGACCCGAGGAGAACACGGCCACCATGGACGAGGCACAGGCTTCCACCCGATACATCAAGCCGCACGGCTTCGAGGTCTACCTCAACAAGGTCTTGAACCTGCTGCCGAAGCTCGGCCTCGGCGTCTGGGGCGCGCGGACGCTCGCGGTACGGGGCCGCAAGAGCGGCGAATGGAAGACCGTGGCGGTCAATCTGCTCACGCTCGACGGCGAGCGCTATCTCGTCGCACCACGGGGACAGACCCAATGGGTCCGCAACATCCGCGTCTCCGGCGGCGGCGAGCTGCGGCTCGGACGAAGGGCCGAGCCGTTCACCGTCACCGAACTGCCCGACACGGAGAAGCTCCCCGTGCTGCGCCGCTACCTCGAGCGCTGGGGCTGGGAAGTGGGCCAGTTCTTCGAGGGCGTGACCAAGGACGCCACCGACGCGCAACTGGTGGAGATCTCCCCCGGATTCCCGGTCTTCCGGATCAACCGCGCCGACTGAGCCGGGATCGGCGTTCGCCGTACCAAAAGTGACAAGTGGTCACAAACCGTAGTGGGGCCGAGGGACTGCCCGGGCGACGTGCTTGAACCGCCCGGGCTTCTTCGCGGGACATCTGGCCAACCTCGGATCATCTCTCCGAAATGCGCCGTAACAGACCCTTGACTTATGCGCAATCTAGGCGCAATCTGCAGTCTCGAAGCCCAAGAAGCCGTGAAAGTCCGCTCAATAGCGCCGACTGTGGACGTATCCACCCCCGTCGTCCACTCGTCCGGCGCGTGCCTTCTGCCACCCGCTGCGTGCCCCGACCACGGAAGCTGACACATGTTCTCGATACCCCTCACCCGACGATGGGCAGGGCTGGCCGCGACCTTCGTGCTGACGGCAGCGCTCGCCGTCCTCGCGTTCAGCGGCACGCCCGCGCATGCGGCCACGCCTGCGCACGCGGCCACGTCCGCACGTGCCGCCACGTCGGCGAGTGCCGCCAAGCCCGCGAGTGCGGCCGCGGCCACCACCGAGCCCTGCGACATCTATGCTTCCGGCGGCACTCCGTGCGAGGCGGCCTACAGCACCACCCGGGCGCTGTTCCAGGCCTACGGCGGGCCGCTCTACCAGGTCCAGCGCGCCTCCGACTCGACGTTCCTCAACGTCGGCTTGGAATCGACCGGCGGGGTGGTCAACGTGGCCCCCGAGAATTCGTTCTGTGCGGGCACGTCGTGCACCATCACCGAGCTCTACGACCAGAGCTCGAACGCCAACAACATGCCGGTCTCGCCGGGTACTTCCTGTTCGGGCTGCAGTGGCGGGAACGCGGGCCCCGGCGCCAACGGGGCGGACATCGGTGCCCCCGCCGAGGCGCTGCCGGTGTACGTCGGCGGCCAGCCGGCGTACGGGATCTCCTTCGACAAGTTCGGCACCGGCTACCGCGACAACTCCGCCCGTAACCTGCCCACCGGGTCTCAGCCCGACGGGCTCTACTCGGTCATGTCCTCCAACATCACCAGCGGCCAGTGCTGCTTCGACTTCGGCCAGGGCGAGACCAACGACTCCGACGACGGCAACGCCACGATGAACGCGATCTACTACGGCACGGACTGCTGGACGGGCAACTGCACCGGCCCCGGCCCCTGGGTGGGAGCCGACATCGAGAACGGCATGTACTTCAGCAACACCGGGGCGAACCCGTCGGCCTATCCCAGCGAGACCGGCACGTTCCTGTCCGCCTGGGAGGAGAACAACGGTTCGACCAACATGACCCTGCACTACGGCAACGCCCAGTCGGGCGGACTGATCCAGACCTATTCGGGCGCGCTGCCGAGCGGCGGCTACAACCCGATGAAGATCCAGAGCTCCATCGAGCTGGGCACCGGCGGGGACAATACGGCCCTGGGCAATGGAGAGTTCTTCGAAGCCGCCGACGTCTCCGGCTTCCCGTCCGAAGCCACCCAGAGCGCGGTGCAGGCGAACATCGTCGCCGCCGGCTATAGCCAGACTCCCTCGGCCGAGGCCGCGTACGGCGGCACCGCCGCCGAGGTGCCCGGCACCGTGCAAGCCGCCAACTACGACACCGGTGGAAAAGGCGTGGCCTACAACGTCAACTCCGTCAACGGCACGGCCAACAGCTACCGCAGCGACGGGGTCGACCTGGAGGCGACCAGCGACACCACCGACACGACCGGCACAGGCGCGGGCTACAACCTCGGCTGGACGGGCAGCGGGCAGTCGTTCAAATACACGGTCAACGCGGCCGGGGCCGGCACCTACGCAGTCAGCGTGCGCGTGGCCTCTCCAAACGGCGTGACCGACGGCCTGCACATCGCCAACCTCGCAGGTACCAACCTGTCGGGCAATATCAATGTCCCTAATACCGGGGGCTGGCAGAACTGGGCGACGGTGACCGCCACCGTCACTCTGCCCGCGGGCACCCAGACATTGGTCGTGGACCAGGACAACGGGGGGTGGAACCTCCACGACATGAGCTTCGCCGCGGCCGGCGTCACCTCGTCGTGGTTCGAGGTGGTCAACCAGGCCTCCGGCCTGTGCGCAACCGCGGCCGGGGGTTCGACCGCCAACGGCACCGCCGTGGACGAGACGGCGTGCACGAGCGCGGCCAGCCAGCTGTGGAGGTTCATGCCGACCTCGGTGAGCGGCGAGTACGAGGTGGTCAACGACAACTCCCAGGCCGAGGGTGAGAGCTGGAACATCACCGGCGGGGTGGGGTCCACCGCCCCCGGGGACACGCTCCAGACGTGGAACTACGGAGGGACCGGCAACACCAACGCCCTGTTCGCCGCCAAGCCCGGGTCCGCGGGCTACTACACGTTCGTCGCCGACAACTCGAGCCTGTGCCTGGACGCCCCGTCCACCGGCAGCGGAGTTCAGCTCGAGCAGAACACCTGCAACAGCAGCACGGCTGAGTCGTTCAGCCTGGTGGCCAACTCGGGCATCAATACGTCGTCATGGTACGAGGTGGTGAACGAGGGGTCGGGCCTCTGCGCGACCGCCAACGGGGGCTCGACCGCCAACGGCACCGCCGTGGACCAGTCGGCCTGCACCGGGGCCACCAGCCAGATGTGGCAGTTCGTGCCGACCTCGGTGAGCGGCGAGTACGAGGTGGTCAATGAGAACGCGCAGTCCGAAGGCGAGAGCTGGAACATCGTCGGCGGGACAACGGCCACCGCTCCGGGCGCCCTGCTCCAGATATGGAACTACGGAGGGACGGGCAACACCAACGCTCTGTTCGCCGGGACCCTGCAGTACTCGGGCTACTACTCCTTCGCCGCCGACAGTTCGGGTCTGTGCATAGCAACCCCGTCCACCAGCAGCGGAGCTCAGCTCGAACAGAGCACCTGCACCGGCACGGCGTCCCAGGCATTCAGCCTGGTGCCGTGAGAGGAATGCGCAGTCGGCTCGTGCCTGGAGTCTGATCTGGGAGCACTGACCTGAGAGCGCTTGGCGTCACCGGGGTCGCAGCCGTTGCGAAC
>NZ_DASZKT010000228.1:0-36661 GCF_035552695.1 Actinospica sp. | reverse complement strand
GCGGCGCCAAGGAACTCGGCAGCCGCGTACTCGCCGTGACCGCCGACCCGACCAGTCCCCTCGGCACGCTGGCGGACGTGGTGCTGCCCGTGCCCCCGCCCGCTGCGCACCAACCAATTCGGCGGCAGCCTCTTCGAGCAGGGAGCGCTCCTGGTGCTCGACGCCGTCGTCATGGAATTGGCGGCCGAAGCGCACGACGCGTACGAGGCGATGCGGGCGCTGCACACCAACATGCAGTGAAGGTATGCAGTGAAGGAGTCTGCGATCCTATTCACCTAATTGATTAATCACCAGACGCTACGATGGGCGGCATGGCTCTACGCAACGCGGTCATGGCCGCCCTCCTCGAGGGCGAGGCGTCCGGATATGACCTCGCGAAGGGGTTCGACGCCTCGGTCGCCAACTTCTGGATGGCCACCCCCCAGCAGCTCTACCGGGAACTCGAACGCATGGAGGCCGACGGACTCGTCACAGCCCGCGTCGTAGAGCAAGAGCGTCGCCCCAACAAACGACTGTTCTCACTGACCGACGCCGGACTCGAGACGGTACGGGCCTACACCGCCGAACCTCCGGCCAGACCCACGGCGATCAGGGACGAACTGATGGTCAAGGTCCAGAGCGTCGACGCCGGCGACATCGAAGCCGTACGCTCCGCGATCCGCGAACGCATCCAATGGTCCACCGCCAAGCTGGCCCGCTACGAGCGACTGCAGGCACACCTGCTCGACGGACGCACCGAAGACGAGTACCTCGCAACCGCCGAACGAATCGGCCCGTACCTCACCCTGCTCCGCGGAATCAGCTTCGAACAAGACAACCTGCGCTGGAGCGCACTAGCCCTCAACCGGCTACAACAGCGCACTCCAGCCGCTACAGCCCCGATAGCCCCCACCACGCCGGCAACCACCTGACGACGGGCCCAATAGCGGGCGGGCTGGGCAGTAGTGGGCTGTCGCTGTCACGGTGCATGTGGTTAGTCATGACAATGCGCTCGTTGGGCACGATGTCGCGGAACACGGCCTCGTAGGTGAACGTCGGACCTCCGTCCTGACTGACGAAGACGTTGCGCTCGGTGCCGCCGACGCGAAAGTCGACCTCCATCGTCGGCGCGCTACCGTCTTCGACGGCTGCGAACCAGCGGTTCTTGGCGACCGGGTCGCCCCAGGCCGCGAAGACCCGCTCGGGCGCGGCGTCGTAGATGCGCTCGAGGACGAAGGTCGAGTGAGTGACGGAGTGTTCGGTCATGGCGCTTGCTTCCGCTCTGATGCTCGATCAGCGGATTGATCTGTTGCCGGGGGTTGCTCGGCGAGGAGACCGCCGACGCGGTCGAGGCGGCCCTCCCAGTCCGTCCGTTGCCCGGAAAGCCAGCCCTCGGCGGCGCGCAGGGCGGCCGCCTCGACGCGACAGGTGCGGACGCGTCCGACCTTCTCCGTATGGACCAGCCCGGCCGCCTGCAGAACCTGCAGATGCTGGACGACGGCCGGCAGCGACATCGCGAACGGCGCGGCCAACTCACTCACCGATGCCGGACTCCCGACCAGCCGTTCGATCATGGCGCGGCGTGTCGGGTCGGCGAGCGCGTGGAAGACCTGGTCGAGGGAGGCGGGTTGGTTAAGCACATCCTTAGCTATAGGCCGGGACCGCGATAAAGTAAACCACCCACTTAAGTATCTACGGCGGGCGGCTGGCAGACAAAATCCCGGTGATCGGACTTCCGGCGCGGCCTCGTTCATGGCACGGTTGGCCGGGTGATAGCCCACAACCCACGAATACGCCGTCGTCTGGTCGCGGTGGCGGCCGGAGGCGCTCTGAGTACCTTGGCACTCACCTCGTGCCAAGCCACCGCATCCGCCAACACGGCGTCGGAAGCCAGCGCCACCGCCGCAGCTAGCGCCGCAGCCAGCGCCGGCGCCACGACGGGCACCGGTACCACCGCCACCAGCACCAGCGCCTCGCCGAAGGCAGCCGTGGCAAGTGCTTCATCCGCTTCCCCGACACTCAGCGGCAAGACCGTGGTGCTCGACCCCGGTCACAACGGCGGGGACGAGAGTCACACGGCGCAGATCAACCAACTCGTCCCCATGGGGTTCGGCAAGTACAAGACCTGCGACACGACCGGCACCAACGCCGACGACGGCTATGCGGAACACCAGTTCAACCTCCAGGTCGCGACCTCGGTGGAGAACCTGCTCGAACAGCGCGGCATCAAGGTCATCATGACGCGGACGAACGACACCGGCGTCGGGCCGTGCGTCGATGTGCGCGCCGCCATCGGAAACAACGCGCACGCTGACGCCGCAGTGTCGATTCACGGCGACGGCTTCGACGCCAGCGGACACGGCTTCCAGATCATCCAGGCCGCCAAGTCCGTCGGCGGCACCGCGAACGACGCCCGTTCGAACACGCTCTCCGAGGCGATGCACACGACGTTCCTGTCCGAGTCGGGACTGACGCCGTCCACCTACATCGGCACCGACGGATACGAGGTACGCAGCGACCTCGCCGGACTGAACCTCTCCACGGTCCCGAAGGTCTTAGTGGAGTGCGGCAACATGAAGAACCCCGGCGACGTGGCGCTCATGGAGTCCCCCGCAGGCCGTGACCGCATCGCCTCGGCGATCGCCGACGGCATCATCGCCTTCTTGGAGCAGGGCTCGAAGTAAACCAACCCAGCGGGATTCCGCTCAGGGGCAGCGGGCGTGCGATCAAGCTCACAGGCGGGTGGCCTGGTGAGCGGCTGCCGACATCGGCCATGCTGAAGCCGATCATGACTCTTGCTGATGGCTTCATTCTGCTCGCGGCCGGCATACTGGGCGGCCTTGCCAGCACGGTCGCCAGCGTCGCGAGTGTCGTGTCCTATCCCGTCCTGCTCGCGCTCGGCCTGCCGCCGCTGTCGGCCAACGTCACCAATACGGTGTCATTGGTGCTGACCGGTGTCGGGTCCGTTCTCGGCTCTCGTCCCGAACTGGTCGGCCAACGCGCACGCGTAGTGCGCCTCAGTGTTCTCACCGCGCTCGGCGGCGGGACCGGGGCCGCGATCCTGCTCGTCGCACCCGCCGACACGTTCGCGGTGGTGGTCCCGATCCTGATCGGCGGCGCGTCGGTGATGCTGCTCCTACAGCCGAGGATCCGCGGAATGGTCGCGACGCCGGACTCCGAGGATTCCCGCAGCCGGAAACTGGGCGTGTTCGCGGTCGCGGTGTACGCGGGATACTTCGGCGCGGCCGCGGGAGTGCTGCTGCTGATCGTACTGAGCACCATGCTGACCGAGTCCCTGGCTCGGATCAACGCCGTCAAGAACGCGATCAGCGGGGTGGCGAACGGCGTCGCGGCAAGCCTGTTCGCCGTATTCGCGCCGGTGCACTGGGCCTACGTCCCGCTTCTCGCCGCCGGATTCCTGATCGGCGGGTTCACCGGTCCCCGGCTCGTGCGCCGCCTGCCGGTTCGGGCGCTGCGTATCTTCATCGCCGCGGCCGGAATCGCGCTCGCCGTGAAACTCGGGCTGTCCGCCTACCGGTGACGGCCGACGACCGTCTCGCCGAGTTCGGCTAGCTGAACGCGCCGAGCCCGGTCACCTCCCGCCCGACGATCAGGGCCTGGATCTCCGCGGTGCCCTCGTAGGTGACCAGTGCCTCCATGTCGCACAGATGGCGCATGATGTGGAACTCGAGGGTGATGCCGTTGCCGCCGAGGATGTCGCGGGCCAGGCGGCAGACGTGGCGGGCCTTGACGCTGCAGAAGTACTTGGCCAGCGCGGCCATGGTGTCGGTCATCCGGCCCTCGTCGATGAGGCGTCCGAGGCGGATGCAGTACAGCTGCATGGCGGTCACCTCGCCGAGCATCTCGACGAGTTTGGCCTGGATGAGTTGCGTTGCGGCGATCGGCTTGCCGAATTGGACGCGTCGGCGGGCGTAGGTGAGTGCGATCTCGTACGCGGCGACCGCGTGTCCGGTCGAGGCCCAGGCGACCATGTTCCGGGTGCCCGTCAGGACCTTCGCGACGTCGGCGAACGAGGCGCAGCCGGCCAGCCTGCGATCCTCGGAGACGCGCACGTCGTCCAGCAGGATGTCAGCGTTCTGCACCATGCGCAGCGCCATCTTGCCGTCGATCTTCGTGGCGTGGAATCCGGGGTCGTCCCTGCGCACGACGAACGACTTGATCCGTCCGTCCTCGACATCCCTGGCGAACACGACGATCAGGTCGCACCAGACGGCGTTGCCCGGCCAGCGCTTTCGGCCGTTGATCACCCAGTTCTCGCCGTCACGGCGCGCGGTGGTCTCAAGCGCGACCGCATCCGAGCCGTGCTCAGGTTCGGTCAACGCGAACGCGCCGATCGTCTCCAGCCTGGCCATCGAAGGCAGCCATCGCTCCCGTTGCTGCTCTGTTCCCAGCAGGTAGACGGACTTCATGGCGAGCCCGACGTGCACGCCCAAGAACGTGCCGATACTTCCGTCCAACCGACCCAACTCGTAGGAGACCAGGCCTTGACCCACCGCGGTCATCGGAACCGTGCCATAGCCGCGCATGCCGTCGCCGACGATGTCCAGGTCCCGCAGCTTCGCGACGAGCTCGAACGGGAATTCGCCGCGCTCCCAGTAGTCGTTGACGACCGGCAGGATCTCCAGTTCGCCGAACGCGCGGACCCTGTCGAGCAGTGCCGCCTCGTCGGCGGAGAGTTGCTCGCGCATGAGGAAGTTGTCCGTGCCGAGCGAGCGGGCGATGCCGTCGGCCAGGGCCGCGGTGGTCGGGTCGGTCGTCGGGTCGGTCATCGACGATCTCACCTCATTTGTCGAAGATGTATGTGCCGGGCGCGTCCTCGAGCGGCCGGAACTCGGAGCTGCCCAGGTGGTCCGGGGCCTGCTTCTCAGCGCCCGAACGCTCGCGCAGCCAGTCGGCGTAGTCGGGCCACCACGAGCCCTTCACGGTCGGTGCGGCCTGCTGCCACTCATCGGCGCCCGGGGTGACGTCGTCCATGACCTGGAAGCTGGATTTCGGGTTGCCCGGCGGATTGACCAACGCTGCGATGTGCCCGTTGGTGGAAAGCACGAACCGGACCTTGCCGCCGAGCAACTGACTGCTGCTGTAACAGTTCGTCCAGGGGCAGATATGGTCGGCGGAGCCTGCCACGACGTACGAGTCGACGGTGATCTTGCGCAGGTCGATCTCCGTGCCGAGTACGGAGACTCCGCCGGGGTGGGCCAGCTTGTTGTGGATTGCGGCTTCGATGAAGTCGCGGTGCAGCGCCGCGGGCATCCGGGTGGTGTCGGCGTTCCAGTACAGGATGTCGAACTTCGGAGGGTCCTCGCCCCGCAGGTAGTTGTTGACCCAGTAGTTCCAGATCAGGTCGCCGGGACGCAGCCAGGCGAAGACCTCCGCGAGGCTGCGGCCGTCGAGGTATCCCTTGCGCTGCGAGCTGGCGACGGCGCGTGCGGCGAGCTCTTCGTCGACGAGTGCCGAGGCGAGCCCGGCCTTGTTCTGGTCGATCATCGTGACCATCAGACTCAGGCTGGCGAGTCGGTCGAGGCGTCCGCCGGCGGCCCGGTACGCCGCGGTCAGGCAGGCCAGCAGCCCGCCGGAGCACGCCGCGACGACGTGCGCCGAGTCGACTCCGGTGATCTTGTCGACGGCGTCGAACGCGTCGAGCAGGGCCTGCGCGTAGGCGTCGAAACCCCATTCGCGATGACGGGCGTCGGGATTGCGCCATGAGACGACGAACACCTGCTGGCCTTGTCCCACCAGGTATTCGATCAGGCTGCGGCCGGGCGCGAGGTCGAGCACGTAGTACTTGTTGATCGTCGGCGGGATGATCAGCAGGGGCACCTCACGGACCGTTTCGGTCTGCGGGCGGTACTGGATCACTTCGAGCATCGGAGTGCGCAACACGACCGAGCCGGGTGTCACCGCGAGGTCGGTACCGACCTGGTAGGCGTTCGGAGGGACCATGGACGGCACGCGCGGCGGAGCGCTCAGGTCGCGGAGAAGGTTCCGCGGACCGATGACCATGTTGGCGGCTCCGGTGTCGATCGCCGCCTTCCACGCGACCGGGCTCAGCAGCGGGTTGTTGCTCGGCGAGGCGGCCTCGATCAGATTCGAGACCGCGAACCCGATCCGCTCGGCATCCGCCCAATCCAGTGACGCATCCCGCACCAGCGCCTCGGCACAGGTCCCGGCGGCGAGATAGGCCTGCACCATCCGGTGCAGCAGCGGGCTGCGGGTCCACGCGGGGTCGGTGAAGCGCCGGTCACGACGGGCCGGGGCCATCGCTGAGGTGCCCACGGCGATCCGGCCGAGCTCGGCGGCCAGCGCGGCACCGCGAGCGGCCACCTGTCGCGGTCGTCCGGCGAGCGCCGCGGCGAATCGCAGGGTGCTGTGTACGGGCAGCAGCCTGCGTAAGGCGCCGACCGATGCCTGGGCCAGCAACTGGTCGAGCGGAGCGGCGACGTCCGGCCCGCTCACCGCGCGCCGTCCGGCGCTCGGATCTCCCGCTTGAGGATCTTCCCGGTCGGGCCCTTGGGCAGCGCCTCCACCAGCCACACATGACGCGGATACTTGTACGGCGCCACCCGCGCCTTGACGTATTCGCGCAGCTCGTCGGCCTCGGCAGCGGTCCCCGGCTTGAGCACGATCGCGGCGGCGACCTCCTCGCCGTGGGTGGCGTGCGGGACGCCGATCACGGCGGCCTCCAGCACCGCGGGGTGTTCGTAGAGCACTTCTTCGATCTCGCGGGGATAGACGTTGAAACCGCCGCGGATGATCATGTCCTTCTTCCGGTCGACGACGTAGAAGAAGCCGTCCTCGTCCCGGCGGCCGACATCGCCGCTGTGGAACCAGCCGTCGGTGAACACGCCGGTGGTCTCTTCCGGCTTGTTCCAGTAGCCCCGCATCACGTTGTGCCCGCGGATGACGATCTCGCCGCTCTCGCCGCACGGCACCTCGTCGCCGTCCGCGTCGACCACGCGCATCTCGACCCCGTCGATCGGGATGCCGATCGATCCGGGTTTGGCGCTGTCCACGCGGTTGAACGAGGCCACCGGCGAGGTCTCGGACAGGCCGTAGCCCTCCAGGATGCGAGCCCCGAACTCGGCACCGAATCCGGTGAGCACCTCGACGGGCAGCGCGGCCCCGCCGGAGACGCACAACCGCAGTGTCGAGGTGTCGG
The DNA here is from genome assembly GCF_035552695.1 of Actinospica sp. Lineage (NCBI taxonomy): Bacteria > Bacillati > Actinomycetota > Actinomycetes > Catenulisporales > Actinospicaceae > Actinospica > Actinospica sp. The sequence continues at coordinate 29,502 of NZ_DASZKT010000228.1, read as the reverse complement.
CCACGCCGCGCCCGGCCTGCAGCATCGCGACGTACATGGTGGGCACCCCCATGAACACGCTCACCCCGTCGCGCTCGATCACTTTCAGCGCGGCCACCGGGTCGAAACGGGAGATCAGGGTGAGGCCGGCGCCGGCGAGCACGGCGACGTTGAGCGCGCAGGTCTGGCCGAACGCGTGGAACAGCGGCAGGCAGCCCATGATCACGTCGCTCTGCGTCACGCCGAACAGGCTGGAGGCCGAAATGGCTGCGTTCGCGCGTAGGTTCGCATGCGTGAGTTGGGCTCCCTTCGAGGTTCCGGTGGTGCCCGAGGTGTACAGGATGACGGCGGTGTCCTCGTCCTCTCGCAGGGCGAAATCCGTGCGCGGCGGCCACGACGCTACCTCGTCGAGCATGTCGGCCGTGACGGTCACGGTCTCGACACCGACCTCGCCGGCCCCGGCGGCGGCCTCGCCCGCGGCCGTGTGCCACGCGAAGACCATCCTCGCCCCCGAGTCGCCGAGGTAGTGCCGGACCTCGCGGGATTTGAGCAGCGGGTTCATCGGCACCACTGTCGCGCCCGCGCGCAGCACGCCGTAGTAGAGCACGACGAAGGCCGGGACGTTCGGCAGCATGATGCCGACCCGGTCGCCCGCCTCGACTCCCCGGCTCCGCAACCAGCCGGCCACGCGCGCGCTCAGAGTGTCCAACTCGGCGTACGCGATGACGGCATCGTCGAGCCGGACAGCGGGTCGACCGGGGTACTGCCCGGCAGCGTCCTTGAGATTGGTCGCGAGGTTGGTCATCATGCCTCCGTTGGCAGATGGGAACGCTGTAACGCTGTCGGGCCGCCCTGCCTTCTCATGCTTGACGGCAGGTCGCCGTCCGTCCATGTCCCCCACCCCAACATGGCGGCCCGAAAAGTGTCGCGGGATACAGAATCGGGCGGGGTGCACGACAGCGGTGACCGGCCGGACTAGGCTCGGAAGCGTGTCCCGCCACGTCCAGGACCCGGCCGTCGCCCTGATCGCACGCGGTCTGCTCGCCGAGATCGACGCGCTGACCGACGAAGCCGCGTCGCTCGTCACGGCGGAGATCGACGTCTACCGCCTCGACGGCCTGGTGCCCGCCGCCGATCTGCGCGCCTCGGTGGCGCACAACCTGGGCTACCTGCTGGGCTACCTGGCCGGATCCGAGACTCTCGAGCTCGACGCTCCGCGCCGGACCGGGCGGAAGCGCGCCGAGCAGTCCGTGCCGCTTCCGGAGGTCCTGCGGGCATACCGCGTAGCCATCGCGATGCTGTGGCAGCGACTCGTCGACTCGGCGCGCGCGGCTGGGCACGAGGCCGAGGCCGCTCTGCTCGGCGCCGCGTCGACCCTGTGGGAGATCGCTGACGACTATTCGCAGGCACTGACGGAGGCGTACCGGCAGACCGTGAAGCAGCAGTTGATCGCGGACGAACGGCGCCGGTCGGCGTTGGTCGCGTCGCTGCAGAACGGTACGACGCGCGGGCAGCCGACCGTGTGGGAGATCGCGAAGCTGCTCGGGATGCCGTTCGAGGGGGCCTTCCTCGTGGTCGTCGCCGCGACGCCCGCGGCGACCGAGGCCGTGCCCGCCCTGGAAATGCGGCTGCGCCGTCTCGAGGCCGTGTCCGCGTGGCGCGCCGAACCCGATTACGACATCGGAGTGGTCTCCTACGGCACGCGCAGGCCGGTCGGGGAGATCCTCGCGGCGATCTCCGCTACCTCCGATTGCCGGATGGGGGTGAGTCCGCCGTACAACCGGCTCGATCTGACGCCGCGTGCCACGCGGTACGCCGTGGTCGCGCTGGAGGGCCTGCGGCCGGGCGCGGCCGGGGTCAACCAACTCGAGGACGCGCCGCTGAGCGAACTGATGATCGGGAACCTCGACACCACGCGCCGGTTCGTGGAGCGCGTGCTCGGTTCCGTGCTGCGGCTGCCCGACGACGATCGCGCCATGTTCCTGGCCACCGCGCAGGCGTGGCTGGACGCTCGGGGCTCGGCGGCGGAGGCCGGGCGCCTGCTGTACTGCCATGAGAACACCGTCCGCTACCGCCTGCGCCGCCTGGAGGAGCACCTGGGCGGTCCGCTCGGTGATCCGACCACCGCTGCCGAACTCGCGGCCGCGATGCAGGCCATCCGGACGTTCCCGCACCTGAGAGCGCATGTGACCGGCTCCGGCGCGGCGCGCTGAACGCCATGGACCCGATTACTGGAACGGTGAGCGAGCGGGTCCGCGAGGTCACGGTGTGGGGACGTCGGCTCCGGGTCGTGACGCGGCCGGGCTCCGGCCGTCCGCTCGTGCTGTGCAACGGAATCGGCGCCGGTCTGGATCTTCTCCAACCGTTCGTGGACGCGCTGGATCCGGCGATTCCGGTCGTGCGCTTCGACGTGCCCGGCGTCGGCGGGTCGGCGCTGCCACGGCTGCCCTACACCTTCGCGTCGCTGGCCGCCCTGCTCGGCCGCCTCCTCGACGAGCTCGGCATCGGCGAGGTCGATGTCCTGGGTATCTCGTGGGGCGGCGGTCTGGCGCAGCAGTTCGCCTTCCAGAATCCGCGCCGCTGCCGTCGGCTGGTCCTGGTCAGCACGGCCACCGGCTGGACGATGATCCCGGCCCACCCCCGCGTGCTCAGCAAGATGATCACGCCGCAGCGCTATCGCGATCCGGAATTCGCGGTCGCGATCGCCGCGTCGGTCTACGGCGGGCGGATGCGCGACGAGCCCGCGCTGGCCCGCACGTTGCTGAGCGGGCGCTCCCCGTTCGCCTCAGGGCGCGGCTACGCCCTTCAGCTCGCCGCCGGCCTCGGCTGGACGAGCCTGCCGTTCCTCCCGCTGATCCGGCAACCGGCCCTGGTGGTCGCCGGCGACGACGACCCGCTCATCCCGACGGCCAACGCCAGGATCATGGCTCGGCTGTTGGCGCACGCGGAGCTGCACGTCTACCCCGACGGGCACCTCGGCCTGATCACCCTCGCCGACGAGCTGGCACCGCGGATCGCCCGCTTCCTGCGGCAACCCGGGTGAACTCGGGGCGTCGCGCTGCTCCCCTCCTGCGCAGGGGGTCGCAGGAGGGGAGGCCGATGGGTGCCGCTACTCGGTCTGCCAAGTAAAGACGGCCTGGTCGAAGCGGCCGTCGGCGAGGTCGTCGCGGCGGATCAGCCAGTACAGCCGACCGGCGTCGCCCCAGCCCATGGCGGTGCGCGCGTCGCTGTCGATCTGGGCGAGCAGCACCAGTTGCGCCGCGGTGTCCTCGCGCGCGTCCGCGTCCTTCTCGTCGTCGCCCGGGTGGAACACCTGCGCGGCTTCGGGCTCCACCTGGCCCTGGAGCGGCAGCGCGTAGCCGCCGATCCGGTGGTGCGGCGAGTGGTCGCGGCGGAACGCGGTGAGCACCTCCCAGAAGCCGGTGCCGTCCGGGTCGGTGGTGGGGTACTCGACGTAGTCGATCGGGTCGTCGGGGTCGCCGAAGGCGGCGATCAGCGCGGGGTTCCCGTTGTCCGGGATGGTGGGGATCAGCTCGCCGGCGAGGCCGAGGCGCGGGTACGGCCCCGCCGCGTCGGGCCGGGCGCGCGGGGCGGTCTCGGTGCCCGCCGGGACGTACAGGACGCGGGTGCCGTTGATGACGCTGTCCGCGTCGTTGTAGGCGACCGTGTTCTCGCCGAGCCCGTCGAAGTAGAAGAACAGCAGGGTCCCTGCCGTCGGCAGCGGAATGTCAAGATGCTCTGTCGGTACCCGGGAGCAGTCGAGGGCTGCGACGAAGTACAGCGGGCCGTGCCCCTCCCAGGTCGGCCACGCGACGTCGGCGGGCAGCTCCGGGTCGCCGCCGAGGTACCCGACCCGTGGTTCGCCGGGCTCGAGCGCCCGCAGGTGGAAGGCGGGGCGGAGCAGTCCCGTCAACGTCTGCGCGTCGGTGGGACTGAAGTACTGGCGCCCGGCTTGAGCTATCGGGGAATCGCTCATCTGCATGGCCCCGATCGTGCCAGAGAATGTCCGGACCGGGCCACGGCCGCGCCGAGTTCTGTTCCTGCGGACAATGTCATTGGTTCCGCCCGACAAGGGCCGAAGCGCCATGCTCCCGGGCAGGACGGAGGCGCGGCGCTTCGGTGTGCCCCAGACAGAGCTCTCTACAGGCCGGCCGGAATCCGCTTGGCGTGACTGCGGATCCGTAGCGAGCTGACGATCTCGGCGACGCCGGTGACGACCAGCCAGATGCCGGCGAAGACGGTCAGGACTCCGATGGAGTTGAACGGTGAGGCGATCACGATCAGACCGGCGAGGGTACCCACGATGCCCGCGAACAGCTGCCAGCCGCGGGCGGGCATCGCGGCGTCGGACGCCGCGGCGGCGGTCTGCGCGATGCCGCGGAACAGCCATGCGACGCCGATCCAGACGGCCAGCAACAGGATCGACTCGAAGGCGCTGCGGAAGCAGAACACGCCGAGCGCGATGGAGAGCGCACCGCTGATGAAGGCCAGTACGCGCAGCGAGGCCTCGGCGTGGGTGCCGAACGCGGCGACGATCTGCAGCACTCCGCTGACCAGGAGATAGATTCCGAAGAGCACACCGAGAACGACCAAGGTCGCGCCCGGCCACGCGAGCACGAGCGTACCGAGCAGTACCGCGGAGATGCCGATCAGCAGTACCGCCTGCCAGGCGTCACGCGCCAACCGCTGCAGGGGACCTGGAACATTGGAAATGATGGGGTCTGATTGACTCATGTCAAAAGGCTATGGCGGCACCTTGACCTCCTCCAATAGGCGACGGTCGGCGAAATGGAGTCAGTTGAAACCCACTGGATTTGCAACGCAAAGTTGTCATCGCGCACAACGACAGCCGCCGCCGCGGCGATCAGACTGGGGTGCGGGTGCTACTTCTCGGCCGCGCCGGGCTCCCCGTTGACAGACTCTTGATACACGTCCGCATAGGTGCGCGAGTCCTTGACCAGCTCGTCGCAGAAGGCGGCGACGTCGTTGCCGATGAGCTGCAAGACCCCCTTGCCGGACGCGACGCCCTCCTCGAAGAAGTCGACGATCCCGGGCAGCAGGCGCCCGTCGGTCAGGCTGGTCGGCCCGACCTTGAACAGGTACCTCTGCATCTCCCTGTAGACGATCTGGTAGTCCGCCGGGAGCAGCTTGACCCGAGCCATATGCGCCCGCCACTGCTTCTTGCCCTCGATGATGTCCTGGATGCCCACGCCAGCCTCCTAGCCGGCTCAATTTCCTCGCGACGTTCCTGTTCAACTGCTCGCGCCACCGGTCGCGATACGTCCGGGCCCCGTCTCCGCCGACCAGCGCAGCGCAGAAGCCCGGGATGTCGTCGCCGAGCACCTCGCGGATGCCCTGCCCGTCCGCCGATGCCTCTTCGAGCAGCCCGAGGGCGGCGTCGAAGATCGGCATCAGGTTGCGGCCGGTGAGGCCCGCGTAGGGAAAGAGGCTGCCCTTGACCTGTTCCCATGCCGCCCGGTAGTCAGCCGGCAACGCCTCCGCCCGGACTTCGAACGCCTTCCATTCCCTGGTGAGATCGCTGCCTGTGATGGTCTCCCAGAAGTTCATCTCCCGCCCTCCTTGAGCCTGTCGATGCGTGTTGAGACGTACTGCCATTTGGCCCAGAACCTCGCGAGCTCCGCGCGCCCGGCGTCGTTGAGCGCGTAGAACTTGCGCGGCGGACCCACCTCGGACGGCCGTTTCGCCACCTGGACGAGCCCGTTCCGCTCCAGTCGCAGCAAGATGGTGTACACCGTCCCCTCGATGACGTCGGCGAAGCCGAGCTCGTTCAGCCGGCGCGTGATGGCGTACCCGTAGGTCTCCTCGCCGCCGATGATCTCGAGCACGCAGCCCTCGAGCGTGCCCTTCAGCATCTCCGTCAGGTCGTCCATCGCGGCCCCTTCGATCCGTCGGTACTCCGTACTACCGAGTACCACTATACGGTACCACCGAGTAGATGGCGAAGCCGGAAAGCGGCGAGCGCGGACCAGCGCCATCGCCGGCCCGCGCTCGCTGATCGGTCAGGTTCAGCCCGTGATGCCGGCCCGGGGTGGTCGTCGGCTGCTGGAAGACCGACGCCCCGCCGGGCAGCGTGACGGTGGACCGGTCGCTGAAGCCGCGGACGCCCTTCAGGGTGCCGAAGTAGTGGTCGAAGCTGCGGTTCTCCTGCATCAGGATCACCACGTGCTTCACGTCGCGAATGTCCCCGTGCCGGACGGACTTCGGCGAATCCGCGGAGCTCTCGGCCTGGGCCGAGGCGGCCGGAAGCACCACACCCGCCGCCATGGCTCCGGTGACCGCGGCGGAAGCACCGAGCAGGCCTCTGCGAGAAAGTTCAGGCATTTCCAAGACCTCCAGTAAGCGCACACAAGGGGAGGTGCGCACGGAGACCGAAGCCAAGGCGGCTACCCGTTGATCCGAAGAAATCGAACTCAACTGCGCCCGAACGATGGAACCGGTCCGAAGCGCGGCGTACCGGGAATTCCCCTAGAATGGGGCGAAAACGCCCGTTTCCCGCCGTTGCCCGCAGGGGTCGGTGTGCCCGGGGGGCGTTGGAGGTGCATGCGCATGCTCGAGCCCAGGAAGGGCGTCGTCACCGGACGTCCGTATCTGACCCCCGAAGAACGCGTGCGGCGCGGACGGTCCGCCCGGCGACTGGCACCCCGATCGAGCCACGGCGAGTGGGAGCCGGCCGCGGACCGCCGGCCGCCGGTGGGCCGGTTGGCGGCGCAGTCCGCGAACTCGGTGCCGGAGCTCGTCCCCATCCGCTACGGCAGGATGGTCGAGTCCCCGTTCCGCTTCTACCGCGGGGCCGCCTCGATCATGGCCGCCGACCTGGCCCCGACCCCCAGGACCGGGATGCGGGCGCAGTTGTGCGGAGACGCGCACATGCTCAACTTCCGCCTCCTGGGCTCGCCGGAGCGGCGGCTGGTCTTCGACATCAACGACTTCGACGAGACGCTGCGCGGCCCCTGGGAATGGGACGTCAAACGACTGGCCGCCAGCCTCGCCGTCGCGGGGCGGGAGAACGGGTTCGACGACCACCAGCGTGCGACCGTGGTGCGGGCCATGGTCCGCGGCTACCGCGAAGCCATGCGCGCGTTCGCCGGGATGACCAACCTCGACGTCTGGTACGCACACGGCGACACCGAGCGCATCCGCGAGCTCTACATGGACCAGCTCGACGCGCAACGTCGCAAGAACTTCCGGCGCATGTTGGCGAAGGCCAAGGGCCGCGACAGCCTCCAGGCGGCCGAGAAGCTGACCACCGTGGTCGACGGGCATCCGCGCATCGCCGCCGATCCGCCCCTCGTCGTGCCGATCGCCGACCTGCTCCCGGACCTGGAGCGCGCGCAGGTCGAAGACTGGATCCGGGACCTGATCCGACGCTACAGCCGCAGCCTGCGCTCCGACCTGCGCATGCTGCTCGACCAGTACCGCGTCGTCGACATGGCCCGGAAGGTCGTCGGCGTCGGCAGCGTCGGAACGCGGTGCTGGATCGTGCTGCTGGCCGGCGCGGACGAGCTGGACCCGCTGTTCCTCCAGATCAAGGAGGCGAACCGCTCCGTGCTGGCGGAACACGCCGGCGAGAGCCCGTACGCGCACCAGGGCCACCGCGTCGTGGCCGGACAGCGCTTGATGCAGGCCGTCGGCGACATCCTGCTGGGCTGGAAGCGGGCCGAGGACGCCCACGGCGGGTCGCACGACTTCTACGTCAGGCAGCTGCGCGATTGGAAGGGCATCGCGGACTCCAGGGCCATGGTGCCGCATTCGATGCGCATCTTCGCAGAGCTCTGCGGTACTACGCTGGCCCGCGCCCACGCGCGCTCCTCCGACCGGATCGCCATCGCCTCCTACCTCGGAAAGAGCGACGTCTTCGATCGCGCACTCGCCCGTTTCGCCGAGACCTACGCCGACCAGAACGAGAAGGACCACCAAGCGCTCGTCGAAGCGCTCGCCGAGCGCGGCGGGGACCTCTCCGCGGCCTCTAGGGCGGACTCGTGGACCGACCGGGATTGATCCGGTCGGTCCAGCTACCTGTCAAGCCTCTTCAACTTCCGGTTCGGCACGGTGGTAGTAGACCGTCGCGCGAGGGAACATATCGCCGTCGTCGCCCATCTCCTGGACGAAGACGGTGTCCTGGATCTCGATGTTCCCGCACTCTTCGACGGTGTCCGCGAGTCGCCGCAAGAAGCGGGGCACGTCCCCGCGGCCCGGGCCCTCCGGGTTGGCCAGGGAGAAGTGGTACGCGCTCCACTGGTCGGATTGCTGGTTCACTGTCGGGTCTCTTTCTCGGCCGGAACAGCAGGAGCCGGGCCACCAGGATTAGTTGATCTTCCTGTGCCATCTGATCTCGCCGTCGTGGAGTTCGGCGGTGGGGGTGAGCCCGGCCGCGGTGGCCACGGCGGCCGACGCGCGGTGGTCCGGGTGGATGTGTGCGATGACGGCGTGGATCGACTGCCCGGTGAGCCAGTCGACCAGGGCGGTGGTGGCCTCGGTGGCGATGCCGCGGCGTTGCCACGCGGCGCCGATCACGTAGGCGATCTCGGCGCGCCGACCGTCGGCGTCGGGGTCGGGGTCGGGGTCGGCGTCGGGGTCGGGGTCGGGGTCGGGGCTGATGGTCGCCTGGACGGTGCCGGTGAGCTGGTGGTTCTCGCGAAACCGGATGACCCAGTTGCACCAGGATTCGGCCGGATCGCTCGGGCCGGCAAGCATGCGGCTGTACTGGGATCGAAGCTGCGGCGCGCTGGCGGGTGCTCCCCCGATGAAGTCATGCAACCGCGGGTCGTCCAGCACGAGGGCCATCGGCTCGGCGTGCTCGATCCGCAGCGGCTCGAGCACCAACCGCACGGTTTCGATGGTCTCGGCCTGTATGCGGGTCATGCCGCCATGATCCCAGTGCGCCGGGCCGGGGGAATCCCCCGTTCGACGGCGCGGGCCCGTCCACGCGGGTGACCACGCTGGGGATGGGGTGGCTCACGGTTGGCGGTGGTGCCGACCACGCGTACGCGGGTAGGGTGCCCGGCAGGCGGCTGACTACCGGCCGGTAACAACTCGGTGGAGGTGCCCGATGCGTGCGGCGTTGGTTCGAGTGGCCGGTCAAGAGCGGGTGGAGGTCCTGAACGGTTTCGGCACCCGTCCGCTCGGGCCCGGTGACGTGCGGGTGCGGGTCAGGGCGAGCGGGGTGTGCCACTCCGACCTTTCCGCGATGACCGGAGTCCTGCCCAACCGCAAACCCTTCGTCCTCGGACACGAGGGAGCCGGGGATGTTGTCGAGGTCGGCGCCGAGGTTGTTTCGGTGCGCGAAGGCGACCACGTCATCGTGTGCTGGGTGCCACCGTGCGGGCACTGCGACTTCTGCCTGCGCGGCGAGGCCAACCTGTGCACCGAGGTATTCGTGCCCACCGCGCAGAACCCGAACTTCGTCATTGACGGCGAGCCGGTATACGGAATGTGCGGCACCGGCACGCTTGCCGACGAGGTCGTGCTGCCGTGGCAGTGCGCCATCCCAGTACCAGCCGACGTCCCCTACGAGGCGGCCGCGCTGATCGGCTGCGGCGTGACCACCGGCGTCGGCGCGGTACTCAACACCGCCGGCGTGCTGCCCGGCTCCACGGTCGCGGTGATCGGCTGCGGAGGCGTCGGGGTCGCCGCGATCCAAGGCGCGCGCATCGCCGGCGCCGCCGAAATCCTCGCGATCGACCCGAGCCAGGACAAACGCGACCTCGTCCCCCGGTTCGGCGCCACCCACGCCGTCGCACCCGACGAAGCGAAGGCGGCGATGAAGGAACTGACCGGCAGGACCGGCTTCGACTACGTCTTCGAATGCGTCGGCCGGTCCGCGCTCGTACGCCAGGCCTACGACCTGACCCGACGCGGCGGAAGCGTCATCGTCGTCGGCGCCGGCTCACGCGATGACACCGTCTCGTTCGGCATGAACGAACTCTTCTACGACAACAAGCGCATCCTGCCCTCCATGTACGGCGGCGCAGACGTACGCCTGGAATACCAACGCCTGATCCGACTCTGGCGCGCCGGCCGACTCGACCTCGAATCCATGATCACCGCACGACTCCCACTCGAACGACTCGACGAGGCGCTCGAACTACTGCGCGCCGGCACCGCGATCCGCACCGTCATCGAACTCTGAGCAACGACCACCAGTGGTCGAGCACGTGCCCCTTGGCCAGCGTCGAATGGAGGATCGCGGCGCCGGGCGCGGCCAACAGCAGTCCGGCCGGCTCGCCGGCGTGATCGCGCACGATCTGGCCGCCGGCCGGATCAGGGCTCCGCCGGGTGAACCCGACCGCCTTCAGCGCGGCCCGGTTCAGCAGCGCCGACTGGTAGAGATGCAGCACGAAGACGGGAGTGTCGGGCGCGGCGGCGTTGAGTCCCCGGATGGTCGGCAGGCGCCGCTCGGCGAACTGCTCCGAGGTCCAGCCGCTGACCACGCGCACCCACTGACCCGGCGGCGTCCGCTCGGCCTGCTCCTTGAGCATCCGCAGCGCGATCGCCAGCGAGGGTACGCCGTCCCAGCGCAGTTCGAGCAGGTAGTTTCCGCCGCCGCGGATCACGTGGGTGTGCGAGTCGTTCAGCCCGGGGATCACCCGGCGCCCGAGCGCGTCCACGATCCGGGTGCCCGGGCCGACGTGCTCGGCGACGTCGGCTTCGTCGCCGACCGCCGTGAACACGCCGTCCCGGATCGCGACGGCGGCGGCCGAGGGCAGGGCCGGATCGCCGGTGTGGATCCGGGCGTTGCGCACGACCAGATCCGCCGGGGCCGCGGCGCCGGCCAACGGCCGGATCCCGCCCACCGGCACGGTCGACGTCGAGAGGCTGTCCATGAGTCCTCTTTCGTGTGAGGTGATGCCTCAGACGCTGAGAACCGCTGGAGTAAGCTGTCCAACACCTTAATCAGTTTTCAGTGATAAGTTTAGCTTATGGAGATACGGCACCTGCGCTACTTCGTGTCCGTGGCCGAGAACATGAGCTTCACGAAGGCCGCGGCCCAGCACTACGTGGCCCAGTCCGCGCTGAGCCAGCAGATCTCCCGCCTCGAGTCGGAGCTCGGCAGCGCGCTGTTCTATCGCAGCACCCGCGCGGTCACCCTCACCGAGGCGGGGGAGGTGCTGCTGCCGCTGGCCCAACGCATCATCGCGGACGCCGAGAACGCGAAGATGGAGATGGAGGCGCTGACCGGGCTGCGCCGCGGAACCCTGCGGCTCGGGCTCATCCAGGCACCGGCCACCTCCATCGACATGCTGGGCGTGATGGGGGAATTCCACGACCGCTATCCCGGCATCAGGTTCCAGGTCACCGAGGGCACCACCACCGAGATGGTCGAGGCCGTGGCCGGGGGCGGACTCGACGTCGCCCTGGTCGGCTTGGCGGCCGCCGAGGCGCCGCCCGGCGTGCGGTGCGTCGAACTCGGGTCCGAGCCGCTCGTCGCGATCGTGTCGGCCAAGCACCCGCTCGCCGGCCGCCGCCGGATCGCGCTCACCGAACTGGCCGAGGACGAGCAGTTCATCCACTTCCGCGACGGGTCGGGCCTGCGACGGCGGGTGGAGGACGCCTTCGCCAGGGCCGGGCTGAATCCAGCCGTGACCTTCGAGATGGGCCTGATCACCGACATGGTCGAACTCGCCGCCCGGAACGTCGGCGTCACCGTCGTCCCGAGCACCGCGTTGACCAGGGCCGGCGAGATCAACGGCGTCCGCTTCGCCGCGATCGCGCTGAACGACGACCAGGCGCGCCATCCGGTCAGCATCGTCTACAACCCCGCGCGCCTGTCCTCGGCCGCCGAGGCCTTCACCTCGGAGTTCGCCCGCCGCGCCAACGGATCGGCCCAGCTTATAACTGACAGCTGATCAACATGTTAGACGAATCTCTGTTCCTCCCCAAGGCTGAGGGCGAGGAACGGAGAAACCGTGATGAGCAGCACCCGAACCGACCGCGCTGCCACGCGCACCGCGGGTCCCACTCTCACCGGCCACCTGGGCGACGCCTGGCACACCGTCGCGCCGCGCCACGACGACCCGCACGGCCCGCTTCCCGGACTTCTGGTGCCGATCACCGTGGTGACCGGCCTCGTCGACGCGTTCAGCTACCTGGAACTCGGCCGCGTCTTCGTCGCGAACATGACCGGCAACGTCGTGTTCCTGTCCTTCGCGCTCGGCGGCACCGCGGGATTCCTCTGGTGGGCATCGCTGCTGGCCGTCTTCGCGTTCCTGGCCGCTGCGCTGCTCGGCGGACGGATCACCCACAGCGCCGGCGGACACCGCGGCCGCCACCTGCTGATAGCCGCGGCCGCCCAGAGCGCGATCACATTCGCCGCGTTCCTCGTCGCGGTCAGCCGTCCTCTCCCCTACGACGACCGCGCGCTGAGCACGTTGATCATTCTGCTCGGCATCGCCATGGGCCTGCAGAACGCCACAGCCCGCGCCCTGGCCGTCCCGGACCTGACCACCACCGTGCTGACCCTCACCCTCACCGGCATCCCCGCCGACAGTTCGCCCGCCGGCGGCACCGGCAGCCGGATCGGCCGTAGGCTGGTAGCGGTCGCCTGCATGTTCCTCGGCGCGGTCACCGGCGCCCTGCTCGTCCACGCCGGCGACGGCCCGGAGGCGCTTCTCCTCGCGACCGGACTACTCTTGACCAGCACGGTCATCGCCGCCACGACCACCCGCACACGGCAGGCTGGACGAAAAGGCGCTGATCAGCCGTGCGATCGGCACCGGCATGCGCAGGGGCGAAGGAAATAAGTGGGCCGGCCTCGGCGTTACACGGGCCGTCAACTGAGAGGACGGATATGAGCAAAAAAGAAGGCGCCATCGAGATCGAGGGCAGGGTCGTCGAGCCCCTGCCCAACGCGATGTTCCGCGTTGAACTGCAGAACGGACACAAGGTCCTCGCGCACATCAGCGGAAAGGTGCGAAAGAACTACATTCGCATCCTGCCGGAGGATCGCGTCGTCGTCGAGCTCAGCCCGTACGACCTGACGCGCGGGCGGATCGTGTACCGGTACAAGTGATCAGCGGTGTCGTACTCGTAGGGGGAACGACGACAGCTGGAAGGGAAGCCGAATGAAAGTCAAGCCGAGCGTGAAGGCGATTTGCGACCACTGCAAGGTGGTTCGCCGCGACGGCCGGGTGATGGTGCTCTGCGACAGCAATCCCCGCCACCGGCAGCGCCAGGGCTGATCCAGGCAAACCCCCGAATCGGCCCGTGCGCCTCTGCGCGCGCGCGGGCCGCCCGGTGATCATGACGTGTGACGCATGATGAGGACGAAGCGGCCTGCGCCGCAGGTGCCGAGCTTCGCTTGGGAACCAGCGTGCCGGTCAGTGGGACGGCTCCGGCAGCATCGCGGCGATGGACCATACGTGGTTCCCCCGCCGTCCACTCCCACGGCCAGCATCGTGCCGTCGAGTGACACGGCGACGGAGTCGTTGCCGTTGTCGGAGGTCCACGCCTGCTGGTGGGCGCCCGGTGCGGGGTTGCACAGCTGCACATCCTCGTTCGGGTCGACTGCGACTACAACGTGGCTTCCCGGCACGAAAGCCGCCGCAGTGATCGACAAGGCTAAGCCGCCGACCGTGGCCATCGAGGCGAAGGCGGCGGAATCGAAGAACTTCACCGTGTCGCCGTACGCGACGGCGAAGAGCCGACCGTCCGAGCTATAGGACACCGCCCTCACTGAGGCGGGCTGTACGGCACTCTCGACAGCGACGCGCGAGGAAACCTTCCAGACGCGCACCGAGTTGTCATCCGCGCCGCCGGTCACGAGCGTGGCCCCGTCCGGCGCGAAGGCCAGACCGCCGACCGACCCGGCATGGCCCTTGAGCTTTCCCTCCACCTCCCACGTGGACGTGTTCCACAGCCTGATCAGCCCATTCTGATCCCTGACGGCAAGCAGTCTCCCGTCCGCACTGAACCGCAGGCACGTGTAGAACTGCGTCGGATCGACCGCGGACCCCACCCGATCCATCGCCTCGAGCAGCTTGCCGGTGCGCGCGTTCCACACGTACACCGCGTCCGCCGCAGCCGCCAGCAGCGTTCCCCGCGGATGCACGGCGAGCGCGCCGATCCCGACCTGGGCGTCATTCAGCTGCAGACCGGTCTTCCAGTTCGCTGTGCCGAGCAGCACGGTTCGCCGGGAGACGCGCCCGCTGCCAGCACCGGGATGACTTCCTCGCCTAGATCGTGATCTGACGCTGTGCCAAGCGATCGTACGCTGAGTCGCCCTCGCGGATTTCAAAAACCGAGCGGTCGAGTGACGTCGCGTTTCGTGTTTCCGCCATGTCGTGAATCAGACGTTCACTATAGTCGCACGTCCACGGCTTATGGCAGGAGCCTGTTTCCGGCAATGCGTTGACCCGTGTATGGACCGCTGCTAGCTTCCCTCACGAGCGATGCAATGACTTCAGTCGAATGCTGAGTCTTCACCATAGTGCGCCGAACATCTGCCCACTTTATTTGGCGTGCCGGAACGCTTTATCCACGCAACCCAATCGCACGTATCAACACTCTGGGTGCCGCTGACCGCGCCACGGTGATCCCGTGCGCCCGGCCATCAGACCCTGTGCACTTGGCGCCCGGCCCGACACTCGGGTCCGGCGCCGACTCCTGACTCGAGAGGAACGCACATGAGCATTTTCACGGCCTCAGGCAAGCGACGACGCGTCCTGCACGCCGGCATCGCCGCCGCTTTCGGCGTCGCGCTGGTGGCGACCGTCCCGGCGATGTCGACGGCCTCGGCGGCCGCCCCTACCCACAACACGCTCAGGCCCGGTGTCATGCCGTTGGTCGGCCACGCGGCCCCCGCGGCGACCGGCGCCAAGACGCTGTCCTACGGCGGCGGCATCGACGGAATCGGCGTGATGGACGGCAAGCCGAAGGTCTACCTCGTGTTCTACGGAACCCAGTGGGGCACCCAGGGCACCGACTCCAAGGGGAACCTGACCTTCAGCAAGGACGCGAAGGGCGGCGCTCCGGTCGCGCAGATGCTCTTCAAGGGCATCGGCACCGGCAGCGAGAAGTGGTCGGGCACGATGACGCAGTACTGCGACGGTTCCGGTGTGGCCACCGGCGCGACCTCGTGCGCGTCGACCGCGGCCCACGTCCCGTACCCGACGGGCGGCGTGCTGGCCGGCGTCTGGTACGACAACGCCGCCGCCGAGCCGCAGACCGCGTCCGGCCACCAGCTCGGCGTCCAGGCCGTCGCCGCCGCGAAGCACTTCGGCAACCTCACGGCCGCCGCCAACCGCGACTCGTACTACGTGATCCTCTCGCCCCACGGCACGAACCCCGACAGCTACCAGGGCTCGTACTGTGCGTGGCACGACTACAACCGTGACAGCAGCCTGACCGGCGGCGCGGTCAGCTCCCCGTACGGCGACATCGCCTTCTCCAACCAGCCGTACAACATGGACTCCGGTTCCGGCTGCGGCGTCGGCTTCCTCAACAGCCCCGGTACCCTCGACGGCTGGACGATGACCCTCGGCCACGAGTACTCGGAGACCATAACCGACCAGAACCCGGCCGGCGGCTGGACGAACAACACCGGCAGCTCGTACAGCGGCCAGGAGAACGCCGACGAGTGCGCCTGGCTCAAGGGCGTGACCGGCGGCGCCGGAAACGTGAAGATGGGCAACGGCACCTACACCCTGCAGGGCAGCTGGTCCAACCTGAACAACCACTGCGAGCTGTACCACGCGACAGTGAGCTGACACACGAGCAAACCGCGTCGCCCGGTCGGGTTCGTCCGACCGGGCGACGCTGCATCAACACCCCCGTAGCAGCCGAAGAGAAAGCGATCACGTCGCTCGTCGCAGTGCCCCGCTAAGGTGGGAACCGTCTGCCAGAGATGTCGGACTCGCGAAGGGGCACGTGGTGCGGTTCGGATTGCTCGGGGATTTGCGGATCGTCGACGACGCGGGTTCCGAGAGGACCGTTCCCGCCGCCAAGCAGCGGATCCTGCTCGCCGCCCTGCTTCTTGATGCCAATCGGACGGTCTCTCGCGATGCGCTGATCGATGCTCTGTGGGACTCGACGCCTCCGCCGAATGCCGGTGCCGCATTGCGCACCTATCTCGCACGGCTGCGTCACGCGCTCGGAGACACGCAAGGCAGGATCATCGCGAAGCCTTCCGGCTTCCTTCTCGAACTGCGCGAGGCGACAGAACTCGACGTAACCGAAGTCGAGCACTACTCCGGCACGGCAGCGGCGGCCGCGCGCGACTCTCGATGGGACCGGGCTTCGCAAGCACTGCGCGCGGCCGAAGGTCTCTGGCGCGGAACACCGCCGGCCGAACGCGAGCGCATCGCCCGCGGCCTGTGCTGTCCAGGCCCTCACGAATTCCCGCCGGAGTTCTAGAGATCGGCGACGCGGGCGGCGAGGAACTCGCGCTCGACCTCGTTCTCGGTGAACAGCAGGGCCTCCTCGTAGGCGGCGCGGGCCTCGGCGCGGCGGCCGAGGCGGGCGAGCATGTCGCCGCGTGCCGCGCCGACGTAGCCGTAGGAGGCGAGCTGCGGTTCCAGCACGAGGTCGTCGAGCGCGGCCAGGCCGGCCTCGGCACCTTCGGCGAAGCTCACCGCGACCGCGCGGTTCAGCGCGGCGATCGGGGACGGGCGGTAGCGCAGCAGGACATCGTAGAGGCCGACGATCTCGCGCCAGTCGGTCTCCTCCCACGACGGCGCCTCGTCGTGGATGGCGGCGATCGCCGCCATCAGCGCGAAGCGGGTCGGCGGACGGCGGCGCAGGGCCTCGCGGACGAGGGCTCGGCCCTGGGCGATGGCTTCGCGGTCCCAAAGCTCGCGGTCCTGGTCTTTGAGCAGCACCAGCCGGCCCTCGGCGTCGACCCGGGTCGCGCGGCGGGCGTCGGTGAGCAGGATGTGGGCCAGCAGGCCGGCGACCCCGGCGTCTCCGGGGAGCAGAGACCTGAGCATGCGGGCCAGACCCAGGGCGCGGTCGACGAGGTCGGCGCGGACCAGGTCGGCGCCGCTCGGAGCGGTGTGGCCGGTGGTGAAGACCAGGTCGACGACGGTCAGAACCGCTTCCACGCGTTGCGGCAAATCCTCGGAATCGGGGACACGGTAGGGGATGCCCGCGCCGGCGATCTTCTTCTTGGCGCGGGTGATGCGCGCCGCCATCGTCGGCTCGCTGACCAGGAACGCGCGGGCGACCTCGGCCGTGGTGAGGCCGCATAGCAGCCGAAGAGTGAGAGCGACCTGCGCTTCGAGTGCGAGGGCCGGGTGGCAGCAGGTGAAGATCAGGCGGAGCCGCTCGTCGGGGATGTCGTGCTCGGGTTCGGGAACGTCGTCGACGAGCAGAGGAAGGCGGCTGCGGAGCGTGGCTTCGCGCCGGAGAAGGTCGACGGCGCGGTTGCGGGCCGCGGTGGTCAGCCAGGCCGCGGGGCGTTCGGGAACGCCGGACTCGACCCACGCGATGAGGGCTTTGGCGTAGGCGTCCTGAACGCACTCCTCGGCGAGATCGAGGTCGCGGGTGACGCGCGCCGTCGCGGCGAGGACGAAGCCCCACTCGCGGCGGTGCGCGTCCGCCACGGCTTCGGCGACGCCGGCCGCCAACCGATCGGGGGCGCCGTCCGCCTGCGGCCCGGCGCCCCGCGAGTCGGACGTCACTGCTGGTCGAACACCATGAGCGGACGTACTTCGACCCCGCCGAACTCGGCCGGGACCTGCTTGGCGATGGCCAGCGCGGCGTCCAGGTCGGCCGCCTCGATCAGGTAGTAGCCGCCGAGCGCCTCCTTCGTCTCGGCGAACGCGCCGTCGGTCACCACACCGCCCCGGATGCTGGTCGCGGTGGACGTGGGCTGCAGCGCCTCGCCGCCGACGAGGGCGTCCTTGTTGTCCGCGCCGAACTTGTTGTGCGCGTCCATGACCCGCTTGAACAGGGCGGCGTCGCCGGTGGCGTAGGGGGCCTCGTCCTCATAGATGAGTACCAGGTACTTGGACATTTCCATACTCCGATCTGTGGGCGGAGGCTCCCGGTGAGCCCCTTCTACTCCTCCGACGAACGGCGGCGAGCCCGGATCGACAACCGCTCCAGATACTTTTCTACGCCAGCGGCACCATGGAGCGCATCAGGCCACGCGGGTCCGCCCGACCTGCGTACCGCCGGAGGAGTAGCCCGCCTTCGTGCAGGGGCGGCAGCGCCGATCATTCCTCGTAGCGGGCGAGGAGGCGGTACGCGTTCGACAGGCCGGCGCGGCCGGCTACGCGGGCGATGAGGCGATCGGCGGCGGTGGCTATCAGCATGAACGGAGCCGCGGCGAGGAACATCGCGGTGCGCAAGACCCTCGCCACCCGGCCCGGGGGTCTGCCCGGTAGCCAGGGTGCGTCCTCGCGCGGTGCGATCGCGTCCATCGCCAGAAAGCAGGCGGCGAGCAGGTCGACGGGATCGTGCGGCTCGCCGTGCTGTTCGGCGACGACGGTGAAACCCAGCTCGCTCAGCAGGGCGCGCAGGTTGGCCACCGGCATCAGATTCAGGTGCTGCGGTTGGAGCCAGGGAAGCCACCAGCGTCCCAGCACTCCGGCGTAGCGGCTCTGCGGGTCGGGGACCTCGATCAGCAGCAGCCCACCGGGGCGCAGCGCCTGGCGAGCCGCGTCGAGCTCCCGGCGCGGCTCGGTGCTGTGCTCCAAGTAGTGGAACATGCTGACGACGTCGTACTGTCCGGCAAGCACGGGGGCCAGCTCTGGGAACAGGCCGCGGAACCCGCGGTCCAGGCGGCCCTCGCGCTCGGCGAGTTCCGCGCCCTCGCTCTGGTCCAGTCCGTCGAACCGGGTGGCGGGGAGCAGTTCACGCGCGGTGGCGCAGAAGTGACCGTGTCCCGTGCCCACATCCAGCCAGTTCTCCGGAGTGACGCCGAGCGCGACGACGGGCTGCGCGCGGCCGCGATAAGCGCGGGCGCGGCCGCGGAACGTCGCTGCCGCGCGCTCTTCGCCCAGGCCGTCGTAGAAGTCGCGGTAGTAGAACTCCAGGCCCGCGTCGGATAGGCGCGGGTTCTGAAAGACGTGGCCGCAGCCCCGGCATTGGTCCAACGTGAACCGGCCGGGCTTGTGCTGGATAAGGTCGGCAGTGCGCAGGCGCGACTTCAGCGAGGTCGCCCCGCACCACGGGCAGTCGGTGCGCCGCGGCTCGAAGAACCGATCGGTGCCCTGGGCGAGATCAGCCCGATACGCGGACCGCAGAGCCTCGATACGCTGTGCGCGCGACGCCTTGCCGCTGACTGCGGGCTCTGCACTTTTCGTGGTCACCGGAATATCGCCCTACGTTCTTGCCTCAGGTTCGGATCTGTCGATGACTTTGTGGGTGCTGAGACCCGCACAGTCTGACCTGGCCTGAGGCAGGATAGCGACTGAGCGGTCGCGAATCCAGAGGTCGAGTTCGAGCATTACGAAGACTTTCCCAACCTGTTCAGGGCGCTGATGCCGCATCCAAAAGGGGCTCAGCGGTGGTGTTTATGGCCGCGCTCAGCTTCTGCGTCGATCTCGCCCTGCGCCCTGCGGACCCGCTCGTCCTCGTAGCGCTTCAGTGTCGCCTTCGCATCGGCGATCTGCTTTGCATGCGCGGCTTCCAGCGCGGGGAAGTCGATGACCGCCTTGGAGTGGTCATCCGGGTCATAACGGACCGGTACCTTGTCACCGACACGGAGGCTGCCGACCTTCGACCGCTCAGTCCACCGATGGACGATCTGCGTCTCGGTCCCGTCCCCAAACTTGACCTGAACGTGAATCGAATAGTCGAGTTCGCCCCCGAATTGGTCGTGAGCGATCTCTTTGTGGCTCGTTACCACGCCCTGGATTGCGGTGCCATGCTTAAGCAGATGATGTTTGTCGAACATTCTAAGTATCCTCACTCCTCTTGGGCGATCTCAGTCCCCTGCGGCCATGTTGGGGTTGGCGGGTCCGCCGATGACAGTCCATGAGCTGCCGCTGCCCGAGTAGATCTCCACGTCCGTGGAGGCGCCGTCGCCGGCGCTGTTGTCGAGGGTGGCGCCGTACAGGCTCGTGCCGCTCTCCACCATCGGGTACAAGCCGTCGCCGTAATAGTCGATTTCGGCGATCGGAGACCAGCTGTTCGGGGTGCCGTTGTATTTGAGGTACTCGTCACCGGTGGTGGTGACATCGTCGAGGTACACGCCGTCATTACCTGCGATGAGACTACCCAGGTGGTGGGTGCTCCCGGCGGTCAGGATCGGGGTCCACGCGGTGCCTCCGGTCCACTTGTCGACGACGGTGACGCCCGCGGCGGTGGCCGGGTTGATCCGGTAGACGGCGCTGGAGCCGACCGCGATGTCATTCAGCGTGGCGAAGCCCTCCGGTCCGCCG
This sequence comes from Actinospica sp., assembly GCF_035552695.1. Lineage (NCBI taxonomy): Bacteria > Bacillati > Actinomycetota > Actinomycetes > Catenulisporales > Actinospicaceae > Actinospica > Actinospica sp. The sequence goes on along the minus strand of NZ_DASZKT010000228.1, from coordinate 9,178 downwards.
ATGTCGGTCCAGCTGTTCGGGGTTCCGTTGTAGCGCCGGATATCGCCGTTGGAGCCGGGTGCCGTGTCGACGAGCCCGTAGGGGCCTGCGTAGATGTTCGCAGCGGGTCCTCCGATCACGGACCAGCCCTGTCCGGGACCGTTCCACTCCGCCACGTAGCCGTCGTTCGGTCCGAGCCCGTAGAGGTGCCCGCCGCCTTCGGCGAACTGCGCGCCGGGACCGCCGATCTCGGTCCAACCGCCCGGAGTGCCGTTGTACTCGAAGACGTCGCCGGTCGTCGGGTTGGTGGCGAACACGCCCGCCGAACCGGCGTAGATCTCGCTCGCCGGGCCGCCGATGATGGTCCACCCCTGAGACAGGCCCATCCACTCGGCCACGTAGTCGCCGGTCGGGCCGATCGCGAAGACCGTCTGGTCCGTCCACGGGATGGCGACCCGTGCGCTCGCGCCCGCGGCGGTGAGCGCGGGGAACACGACCGCGGTCACGAAGGCCGCGGCGACGGCGGCCGATCTCTTGTAGAACACGTTGCCCCCACAGTCAGCGGTGCATGGCAGTGCAGTACTCGTACTCGTACTCGAAGACATCGACGATGAATCGGTGGGCGCGCGATCGCCCACGCCGATGCTCCAGCATGCCACGGGGCACTGTCGTGAGTATGAACTACTCACTAATGCGTGGAGGTTACGCGCTGGGCCGGGGAGGCTGGCTGCCGACCGGAGCGTAGATCTGGATTGTGCCGTCGAGTTCGCGCACGGGCAGCCGCGGCAGCGCGGGCAGCGGTTCGCCGGACTGGCGCGGACGGGTCAGGTTCGCGCCGGCGAAGTCGAACGTCGCGCCGTGGCACGGGCAGGCGAGTACGCGGTGTGCGCTGTCCAGATCGAGTCGGCAGCCCTGATGGGTGCAGCTGCCCGAGACGGCCTGGACGCGCCCGCCGGTGCGTCTGACGAAGCCGGCCACCGCGCCCAGGTCGAAGGCGACGACGGCGCCCTCGGGCACCTCGGCGGTACGCGCGATCGGCTGCCAGGTGCCGACGGCCGGGATGAGCTCTCCGGGCGGCGCGGGCTGCTGCGCCTGCGGGCCCTCGGTTCGGGCGAAGAGCTGATCCCCGGCCGCGCCGGTCAGAGCGCCGGTGGCGGTGAGCGCGCCCGCGGCGAGCAGCCGACGACGCCGCGGGGCGCGCCACGCCGGCTCCGGTGCGGGCGCGGCCGCCTGCGCCTGCTCGCTTTCACGCAACTCGCGGCGCAGCCGGTCGACGAACGCGGGACCGGGGTCCGCGGCGTCCGGCCCGGCGGCCACCAGATCGATGGCGGTGCGCACGAGTGCCAGGTCCTCCTCGGTGGCCGCGAAGGGCTTGGGGCGGCGCCGGCCGAGCAGCCGGTCCACATAACGGTCCACTGCGTGCCGCCTCATGGCGCTTCCCCTTCCTTCTCAGCCTTCTGCTCCATGCCGGCGGCCGCGCGCAACGCGCGGTGCTGCAGTACCTTCGCGTTCGCGATCGTGACGCCGAGCTCGGTCGCGGCCTGCCGGATGGTGTACCCGCGCAAGAATCTCAGAACGAGAATCTGCCGGTGCCGCTCCGGAAGCCCCGCCAGGATCCGCTGGGCTCGCGCGCCGGCCGCCGCGTTGTCGGACGCCGCGGCGCCGGGCGCCTGGTCGAACAGATCCGTGGCCTCGGGGTCGATCTCGGTGACCTGGTGGCCCAACGTGCGCCGCCAATGCTCGGCGAGCACGGTACGCGCCGTCGCCGTCAGGTACGCGCGCACCTTTGCCGCCTCGGCACCCGCGCGCAACGGGCCGAGCGCGGCCATGAACACCTGCGAGGTCAGATCTTCGGCGTCCGGACGGTTGCCGACCTTCGCGAACATCAGGCGGTAGATGCGCCCCACGTTGTCGGCATAGATCGCCTCCCAGTCGGGATACGCCGCCGAAGGCAGTGCCGAGGGACGGGCCGCCGGCACTACGGCCTCAGCCCGCCACGCCATGCCGGGACCGACCCGTCTGAGCGTTCCGAACTTCCGGCGACCGGCCACGGCTCATGGTAGAGCCCGGCGTGCACCCGATCCGTTCCCTCGGCATCGAAAGACCCTCCGTCGATTCTCCTCGCCTAGAGATACGGGCGGGGGTTACAGCCGCGCGCCGGGACGGTGTAACCCACGCCCGTAACCCATTGCGAACGAGATCTTCGCTCTTCACCTGCGCCCGTCCAGGGCCGATCAGAAAGCTGAACCGTGAAAAAGTCCTTCCCCATACGCCGGGTCGGCGCGGCGGCCGCGCTGCTCGCGGCGGCCGGGCTGGCCCTCGCCGCCTGCTCCAGCCCCGCGCAGAGCACCACGTCGGCCACGGCCACCGGCCTCACGCCGGGCTCCGGCGAGCCGAGCCTCGCCGGCATGCCCGGCGCCACCGGCACCGGCGCGGCACAGCCGCTCACAGCGCAGTCCGCGGGCGGATCGATGCCGTCGATGACGATGCCGATGAGCGGCGCCGCGCAGACGTCGGCCGGGGCAGCGGTGGCCACCGACAACGTCTCCATCGAGAACTTCGCCTTCACGCCCGCCTCCGTCACGGTGAAGGCCGGCACCACGGTGACCTGGACCAATCAAGACACTGACGCGCACACCGTCACCAGCCAGAACAACGCGGGACCGCTGAACTCGCAGCCGCTCAACACCGGCCAGAGCTACTCGCACACCTTCACCCAGCCGGGCACCTACAGCTACCTGTGCACCATCCACCCGTTCATGACCGCCACCGTGACGGTGACCCGATGACCGCTCCCATGACACGACGTCAGCTCGCACGGCACGCCGGCTGGTTCGGCGCCGCCGTGGTGCTGAGCGTCACCGGCGGCGAGGTCGTCAGCCACGTCGCCGACACGCGCGACACCGCCTCCGCGGCAGGCACCGGCGACCCGAACACCCTGCGCTTCGTGCAGATCTCCGACAGCCACATCGGCTTCACCGGGCCCGCCAACACGGACGTCACCGGCTCCTTCGCCCGGGCCGTCGACCAGGTGAACACTCTGGGTTTCCGGCCGGACTTCGTCATGCACACCGGCGATCTGACCCACCTGTCCACCCCGGCGCAGTTCGACCAGGTCAAGCAGATGATGAGCGGGCTCGACACGGACCGGGTCTTCACCGTCCCCGGCGAGCACGACTCCGTGGAGGACCACGGCCGCGCCTACCGGCAGACCTTCGCGCGCGGCGCCGAAGGCGACGGCTGGTACAGCTTCGACACACACGGCGTGCACTTCATCGCACTCGTCAACACACTGAGCCTGGAGAAGCTCGGCCACCTCGGCACCGACCAGATCGACTTCGTACGCCGCGACGTAGCCGGGCTGCCCTCCGACACCCCGATCGTCGTGTTCAGCCACATCCCGCTGTTCGCCATGTACCCGCAATGGGGCTGGGCCACGGACGACGCGCTGCAGGTGCTCAACCTGCTCAAGCGATTCGCCTCGGTCACCGCGCTCAACGGGCACGTCCACCAGCTGTTCACCCGGGTCGAAGGCAACGTCACCTTCCACTCGGCCACGACGACCGCGTACCCGCTGCCCAAGCCCGGCCAAGCCCCCGCGCCAACCCCGCAGGTACTCCCGGCCCGGCAACTGCGCACCGCCCTCGGCATCCGCACCGTCGAATACCGACAGGCCACCACCCCGCTGGCGATCACCGACAAGGAGCTGACATGACCGACGCCCCCGTCCTTGCCTCCCTGCGCACGGCTCGGCTGACCAGAGCGCGCCCCACGCTGGCATCGAGACTCTTCACTTCCGCGGCCGGGGCCACGCTCGCCGCCAGCGGCGCCGTCCACGCCCAGCTCTACCTCGATGGCTACCGTTACCTGCACGCCGTCGGCGTACTGTTCCTGCTCCAAGCAGCGGCCTCCTTCGGCCTCGGCGCACTGCTGCTGGCGGCAGCGCTCCTCCCGCCGCCCGCGCTGATCCAACTCACCGCAGCCGGCACGGCCCTCGGCGCGCTGGCCGGCTTCGCCGCCTCACGCACCATAGGCGTCTTCGGATTCGTCGAACACGGGCTACAACCCGCACCGCAAGCGCTCATCGGCATCGTCGCCGAATGCGCGACCGTGGCCGCGCTTCTCGCCGCCGGATACCTCGCCGCGCGGCATGGACAGGCACGCACGTCCCGCTGAGCTGACGATCTCACCGAATGTGCGGCACGCCGACATCGCCGACGCGGCTCAGGCCGTCTCGCGGAAGTTCGCGGCCTCGTCGGAACGACGGGCGAGTTCCTTGCGCACCATTCGGGCTTCCGCGTCGTCCAGGTCGGCGATGTTCTCGAGTGCTTGGCGAGTGACGGTGACGGCGTCTGCGGGTCGGCCCCACCAGAGGTAAACCATGGCGAGCTCGCTGTGTCGCATGGCCAGCATGGTCGGGCGGCAACCGGCCCGCGGCAATGCCTTGATGTTTCGCTCCAGCAGGGGAATGCCTCCGGGCAGTTCGGCGTCGAGGTAGGCCCAGGCCAGGAGGTGGCGGGCGTCAATGCTCTCCGCGGCGTCCGGTCCGTGCTCCCGTTCGCATCTGACTGCGGCGCTGCGGAAGAGCTCGAAGGCGTCATCGATCCGCCCGGCAGACCAGTAGGCGTCGAACAGCTTGTACCGGCTGCGGATGGTCCGGCGAGCGGCGTCACCGTGCTGGGCCTCGTCGGCGGCGAGCCGCTCTTCCCGCTTCGGAATCGCCTTCATCGGCTTGCCCTGCGCAACATAGGCGTCCTTGAGCCGGGCGAGTAGATACCTGACCCGCGGATGATCGGCGCCCAGTCGAGGGCTGCGGCATTTCAGCGCGTCCGTCAGCGCGGGCAATGCGCGGTCTGGCCGGTCCTCGAGGAGGTACAGCACGCCGAGCCACTCCAGGCCGCTGACCAGATCCTCCGGCGTGTCGAGCAGCCGGAGTCCGTCCTGGCGGGCTCGCCACACGGCGTGTTCGAGGACCCGGATGCTCTTGCCCCTCGCTCCGGCGTTGAGCGCAGTCCGTACCAGGGCCGACGCTGCTGGAGGCAGCGGATAGTCGGGCATCGGCTCCTCCTCGTCCAGAATCGCATCGACCGGCACCACTTCTTACTCTTATACCGTGTGAGGAGCAGGCGACACGCTACGCCCTCACCCCCGACCGTCCGGTCCGCGCCCTTCTCGATCAGCAAGCCGTCATCCGAGACCTCGAGCGGCTGGAGAACGAGCAGCAGGCCGATGGCGGCTGGGCCGTTGATTTCGACAGCTACTCCGAAGCGGCAATACTCGAATGGCGCGGGTACACCACCGTCTCGGCCATCGCGATCCTCGGTGCCAACGGCCGATAGCAGGGTGTTGCGCGACGACGCTGGTCCACCGGTAACCTCGGCCGAGGAAACCGGTGGACCAGTGGTGACAACGCGACCGGGCCGAAGGATCAGCCTCCCGAGGAAGCGGTGAAGTCGTTGAAGTCGACCTCACCGGTCACGTCGGCGCTGTGCGAGGTCATGGCCACGCCGACGTCCTGGGTGGCCGCGGCGGACGGGACCGACGCGGTGCCGACCAGGTTCCAGTGCACGTCATCGGTCGAGTAGTAACCGGTGTACGTCGCCCCGGATCTGACGAGCTTCAACCAACTCGGCCACACCGACGTCTGGTTGCCGCCGTCCTGCGAGTCCAGTTGCCCGTCGCCGTTCGCGTCCCAGTCCAGGATGTAGCCGTTGCCCGGCGTTTCGGCCAGCAGCACGTATCCCGGCGACGTGTTCGCACCGGTCACATCGTTGCGCATGATGATGCCCGCCTTCGCCCATGGCGCGGTGTTCTGCTGCGAGGACACCTCGACGGTGGCCACGGTGCCATCCGAGGCGGCCTTGGGCAGATAGATCGTGCTGTACTCGTTGGTGCTGCCCCAGATGTCCGCACCCTGGCCGGCGATACCCAGTTCGCTGCCGGACTGCGCGAACAGGCCGGTGGTCGAACTGTAGCTGGAGTACGGCGCCTGGAGTTGGCTGTGGACGGTCAGCGGATGGCTCTCCGTCGCGCTCGTCGTGCCGCCGAGCAACTGGGTGTAGCTGTCCGTCGTGGTGAAGACCGCGGACGAGAACAGTTGCGTGGGCGGTGAGTCGACCGTGAAGGTGGTGTGCACCGTCTGTCCACCCGGGATCGCCCCGAAGTGGGTCACCGACGTCGCCTTCGCCGAGTACCCGGACGGCGCGGTCAGTCCCATGTTGACGTTCAGGACCGGCGCGGTGCCGTAGTTGGTGAAGGTCTCGGTCGCGGTGAACGGTTGGTTGGCGACCTGACCGTTGGCCAGCCCGCTGATGCCGAACGATGTGGCCGACGGCGCGAACACCGGCAACCGGGACGGTGTCACCCGGTACAGCGTCACTCCGTGGGGCGGCACGGTCGCGCCGATGCCGCCACCGGACTGGAGGGTGGCGTTCGACCACAGATCCGTCAGCCTGTACTGGCGACTGCTGGGAAGGCCCAGCGCGGCGGCCGTGGTCGACACGGCCGCAGGCGCGTCGCCGGTGTTGAACAGCCCGACGACGGCGTCGCCGTTGGCCTCCTTCTTTGCGAACACCTGCGTCGTGCCGTTGTTCTCGATGCGCTTGGCGTCGATCGCGTCCTGATCGACGGCGAGCACATTCGTGTTCTTCAGCAGGCTCAGGTCGGTCGGATCGAGGTTGGTCAGGTCGGTGCCGAGAATCAGCGGTGACGAGGCCAGCGCCCACAGACTGAACTGTGTCTTGCGTTCGTCGAGCGTCAGCCCGTCATTGGCGCCGTTGCCGATCTCGAGCGAGTCGTAGTCGTTGAACGCACCCGGCCCGCCGTACGGTGCCCACGCCGCGACCTGGTCGAACCGGGTGGCCACGCTGCCGTAGTTGGTGAGCGGGTAGCTGGCGTTGTTGGGCCCGCAGTAGCACTCGATGTCGCCGCCGGTGCGCCAGCCGTTGGAGTACTTCGCCCAGGTCGATGCGTCCGCGATGTCGAGGCTGTTGGACAGTTCGAGGTGGATCGGGCGATCGGTGGCCTGCAGTGCCTGCGACCACGACTGCACGTCCCCGATGTCCTGCGACCCGACACCGTCGATCTTGAGGTAGTCGACGCCCCAGGACGCGAACTGCTTGGCCCAGGAGTCGATGAACGCCTGCGCGCCGGGCTTGCTGTAGTCGATGCCGACCATGCCGCCACAGTTGTAGTTGTTCTCGCTGACGTTGGGCAGTGCGATGTCGTCGGCGTGGTACGGGGTGCCTTCGATCGGCGTGTTCTGCGCGACGGCCTGCGCGGAGATGCCCGGGGTGACGTAGATGCCGAACTTCAGGCCGTCGGCGTGCACGTGATCGGCGACGGCCTGGATTCCGTTCTCCGAGCCGGAGCCCGGGAACCGCGTCGAGTCGATCACCCAGCGGCCGTACTGGTCGACGGCGGGACCCTGGCTGCCAGGGCACTGATACCAGAAGTCGTCCAGATTCACGTACTGATAACCGAGTTTCGCCAGCCCGCTGCCGACCATCGCGTCGGCCTGCGCGTCGACGACCGCGGCGGTCGGGTTCTTACGGGCGAAGCTCCAGCTGCTCCAACCGAGTGCCGGCTTCGCGCCGACTCCGTTGGCCTCGGCGTTCGCCGTCCCGGCGGACGAAACGGCGACGCCGAACACGGGTAGCAGCGCGAGCGTCATGACAAGCGCACCGAATTTTCGCTTCACGAGTCCTCCTTGACCTGAAACAAAATCTCCTTGTTACCGGACCAGCAACGTCCGGATCTCCCACGGGGCGAGGGTGAGGTCGAGCCCGCCCGCGGCCGGCGTCGTGGCGAGTGGTCGGCCCAGCAGGTCGACCGTGACGGCTTCGCTGAACGGGCCGGTGACGCGGACCGCCGAACCCGTGTCGCTCATGGCGACCAACCGCACCTCGGTGCCGGGGCCGCAATCGTCGTCGGTGGCCCGTCGGACGCATGAAACGAGCACGTCCGCGCCGTCGACCCGCAGCCCGGACACGTCCGCGGGCAGTTCGCCACCGGCCGCGCCGCCCCGGACGACGAGTGCCTCGTTGCGGAAGTCCTCGGCCAGGGTGACCGCGTTCGAACCCTGCCACCCGGTCGCCGAGGGCATGATCGCGAACCGGTTCTCGATGCGCACGCCGAGATCCTGCGCTCCCGGTGCGGGGATCTCGGTCGCCGCGGGCTCGTCCCGGAACGGATGGATGTTGACGCTGATCGAGCCGACCGCGCGCAGCAGGGTGATGGCGAGTTCCGAGCCTTCGTCGACGAGTTCGTACTCGGTGGCGTGGTCGACCAGGACGACGGCGGGACCGGCCGACACGAAGGTGCTCGCGGGGAACGTCGGGATCGGATATTCACCCCAGCCGCCCTCGGCGGTCAGCCCTCGCTCCGTGACGGCGAACTGCCCGGCCGACGCGGAGCGCATGACCGGCTCGGGCAACGGCATGTGCCAGCGCAGCCGGTGGTCGGCGGACCGGTTGAGGAACGATGTACGGAGGCGCACGAACGGCTCACCCGCACGGACCTCCACCAGCGTCTCCACCGAGGTCGGCACGGTCTGGGCACCGCGCACGTCACGGTCATCGGACAGCGCGGCGGGCCAGTCGTAGTAGCGGGTGACCCGGATCAGGGACCGCAGCGGACCGTCCTCCACGACGTCGACGCCGACCTCCGTCGGCTCCGACACCAGCACGTCCTGAGCCGGCGGCGCGTAGTTGTAGCTGTCGCCGCGGTCGCCGCCGTCGACGATACGGCCGACGCCACGCAGCGTGGTCCCGTCCACCCCGGTCACGTCCAGGGTGCCGTCGGCGGCGATCGCGACGTCGACCAGCCCGTTGGACAGCGCGCGGGCCGTCGCCGTCGCAGGTGCGAACGTGTCCGTCCACGCGGCGGGCTGCTCACTCGGCCGGACTCGGAAACTCGCCAGTCCGGAGGCGGGAACGGGCACGGGCACCAACGCCGTCGCGCGGGCCGTCTCCAGCGTCAGCACCGTCCACTCCCCCGGCTGTCGTGCCGCGGCTTCGGCCACCTCCCGGCGCAGGATCATCAAGTCGAACGGTCCGCTGGTGGGCACCTCGGCGAGATGGAAGACGAGCGATCCCGGAGTCAGCTCGTAGCGATCGATAAGCCGGCCGAAGAGTTCACGGCGGTGAATCCGGCGTAGCACGCGTTCCAGTTGCGAGGCGTCCATGCGCTCGTCGCTGAG
>NZ_DASZKT010000227.1:0-2338 GCF_035552695.1 Actinospica sp. | reverse complement strand
ACGCCCGACAAGATCCGGGCCCTGATCGAGTCGATGGTGACCTCGTACGCCGAGAACTACCCGCATATCGCCGTGTACATGGAAGACCTCGGGCGTATTGCCCGCCAGGACAGCGAGTGGGCGACCGACGTCATCGCGCGCACCCGCACGTATGAGTCGCTGGTGCACTCGATCCTGGACAAGGGACGCCGCGACGGCACGCTGCGCAAGGATCTGCCGGTCGAGCTGTGCGCGCTCGCCCTGTTCGGCATGATCAACTGGATGCACCGCTGGTACCGCCCGAACACCGAGTGGAGCGCGCAGCAGGTCGCGAACACCTTTACCGAGATCTTCCTCAACGGCTACGGCCCGCGCTGACAGCGGCCCGGTCAGCGGTTCGCATACGCCCGCACCGGTGAGGATCACGGTACCGACACGCGGGGGAGCACGCATGCCCACCGGACACACCGCCTCGGCCGGCCTCGGGCCGGCCCTGCGCAGCTGGCTGGGAGAGCAGCTGGGCTCGCCGGGCCCGTTCGAGGCCCGGCCGATCAGCGGCGGGAACTCGAACGAGACGACGCTGCTGAGCGCGCCCGGCGGACAGTGGATCATGCGCCGGCCGCCGGCAGTTGCGATTTCGCCGACCGCCAATAACCTGGCCCGGGAGCTCCGCGTGCTGACGGCCCTGGCCGGCCGGGACGTCCCTGCGCCGCGGGCCCTCGCATTCGCCGAGGCCGGCGCGGTGACGGCACAGCCGTGCCTGGTCATGGAGCTGTGCCCGGGTGCCCCGCTCACCGACAGCTGGCCGGAAGGCTGGCCGCGCGACGTCACGATCGGCGCGGCCGGCTTCGCGGCCGTCGAGGCGCTCGCCGCGCTGCACCGGGTGGACGTCGAGGCGGCAGGCCTGGCCGGCTTCGGCCGCCCGGCGGGCTTCCTCGAGCGGCAGGTCGCCCGCTGGCGGGGCCAGTACCAGCAGAACCGGGTGCGCGATCTGCCGCTGTTCGACGACGTCGGCGCCTGGCTCGATGCGAACCGTCCGGCCGACGGCATCCCGGGGATCCTGCACGGCGACTTCCGCCTGGACAACTGCCTCATCCTCCCCGGACCGCCGACGCGGGTCAGCGCGATCATCGACTGGGAACTGTCGACGATCGGCGACCCGCTCGTGGACCTGGGCCTGCTGCTCGGTTTCTGGGGGGCCGAGCGAGTCGCGCCGATCGCGATGCCGAGGGTGCAGGGGCTGACCCGTGCGCCAGGTGCCCCGAGCAGGCGCGAGCTGGCCGGCCACTACAGCGCGCTGACCGGACGCTCGACTGCGGCGCTGACGTTCTACATGGCGCTGGCGTTCTTCAAGCTCGCCGCGATCGTCGAGGGCGCGTACGCACGGTACCTGAGCGGCGAGATCGACTCCCCGTACGCGCGCGCCCTCGGCGAGGACGTGCCGAAGCTCCTCCGCGACGCCGCCGCGCTGGCGGAGAGAGGCTGATCAGCTACCGCGGCCGCACCCGCGCCCGTGGCGCCGGCAACCCCGGCCGCGGCGCGGCAGTGCGGAAGACCGACCCGCCGTCCGGGTTGGGCCACTCCTCGTTCGCACCGGTGAGAATGAACAGCTGGTCCAGGGCCGGGCCGCCGAAGCAGACGGACGTTGCCAGCGCGTGCGGCACGGAGATCTCGGCGATCCGCGCCCCGCCCGCCTCCCAGCCGACTACCACGCCGGCGCCAGCCATCGCGACCCAGACCGAGCCGTCGGCGGCCATCGCCAGACCGTCGGGCAGCGCGTCGTACTTGCTGGTGTCGATGAACGCCTTGCGCGAGGCGGCGAGGTCGGCGGCGTCCAGTGCGAACTGCCAGACGACCCTGCGGTCCGAGTCGACGTGGTACAGCAGTGCGTCGCGCGGACCGGCGATCCCGTTGGAGATCAGCAGGTCGTCGGCGATCACCGTGGCCGTGCCGTCCAGGTCCACGAGGTAAAGCCGCCCCGCCGCTGCGCTCGCGGGAATCCTGCGCGCCTCGATCAGCTCAGGCAAGCTCACTGGCCGCCTGCCCACCGAGCAGGACCTGATGCATGAGTACGGCGTCAGCCGAGGCACCGTGCGGCGCGCGGTCGAGATTCTCACCAGCGAAGGCCTAGTGCGCGTGTCTCGGGGACGAGGGACGTTCGCCACCCCGAAGTAGGGGACTAGTCAGGCGGTGTAGCGCCCTGCTGTTCGGTCGCCCCGGTACAGAATCAGGTCATGCACCGGGATCCACATCCGTACCTGCGGGGCGAGTTGGTTGTCGTGATCGACTGTTCCGATCTGGACCGTTCGGCGGAATTCTGGGCCGGTGTGCTCGGGTATGCGCGGGACGGCGTTGCCAC
>NZ_DASZKT010000226.1:0-17768 GCF_035552695.1 Actinospica sp. | reverse complement strand
GTCAGCGACGCATGGAAGACCATGAGCGACTACCAGCTCGCGCTGAAAACCCTGAGCACCCAGACGTCCGGCAAGCAGATCTTCGTGCCCACCGACTACTACTGGTGGGGTGTCTTCTACCGCAAGTCCCTGTTCGCGAAGTGGGGGCTGAACGAGCCGAAGACCTGGTCCGACTTCCTGAAGGCGTGCGCGACCATTAAGTCCAAGGGCGTCATCCCGATCGGCCTCGGTGCGGGGACCGGCACGGCGTGGGTGGCCTCGGCGTGGTTCGACTACTTCGACATCCGGCTCAACGGGGCCGACTTTCACCGCTCGCTGCTCGCCGGCAAGCACGGCTTCACCGATCCCCGGGTGGTCGACATCTTCACGACATGGAAGCAGGTGCTGCCCTACTTCGACCCGAACGGCACCGCCGTCAGCTGGCAGGAGGCCTCCAACCAGCTGCTGCAGGGCCAGACCGGCATGCTGCTGACCGGCACCTTCTTCGCCGACGCGGTGCCGGCCGGCTCGCTCGACGACCTCGACTTCTTCAAGTTCCCGGTCATCGACTCGGCCGTCCCGGACGCGGAGGAGGCACCGACCGACGGGCTGTTCGCGAGCGCGAAGACGCACAACGCCGCGGCCGTGCTCGACTTCATGACCTGGATGGCCACGCCCGACGCGCAGAACCTGTGGACGCAGACGTCCTCCGGCACGGTCATACCGGCGAACCCGCAGGCCACCTCGCCTTCGACAGCGCTGGTGCAGAAGGGCAAGGCGATGCTCGCCGCGGCATCGGACCTGACGCAGTTCTTCAACCGCGACTCGACCGACGCGCTGCAGAACACGGCGAACACGGCGCTGATCGACTTCATCCAGAACCCCGGCAAGCTCGACTCGATCCTGAGCACCTGGCAGACCCAGGCGCAGCAGGCGTGGAAGACCGCATGAGTGTCGCATCAACTTCTGTACAGACCTCGGCCGGACCCGCCGCGCGGCTTCGCGCGGCGGGCCGGCCCCGGCGGCCGCGCCGTTCGGGGCCTGGCCGCCCGTCCCCGCTGGTCATCGCCTTCGTCCTGGTACCGCTGCTCGTCGAGTCGGTCAGCGTGTTCTGGCCGGCGATCCAGGGCTTCTACATCTCGCTGACCAACTGGAACGGCGTGAACCCGCCGAGCTTCGCGGGCTTCGGCAACTACAGCAGGATGTTCAGCGATCCCGTGTTCCGCAAGGCGCTGGAGGACACCGCGATCTGGCTGGTGCTGTTCGGCGGGCTGTCGGCGGCGGGCGGCCTCGGCTGCGCGCTGTTCCTGCAGCGCGAACGCCGCGGTATCGCGGTCTACCGGGCCGCGCTGTTCCTGCCGGTGGTCTTCTCGCTGACCGCCACCGCGCTCATGTGGCAGACCCTCTACCAGCCGAACGGCATGGTCAACGGTCTGCTGTCCGGCGTCGGCCTGGGCAACTGGAGGCACGCGTGGCTCGCTGACTCGAGCACCGCGCTCTACGCCCAGATCGTGCCGGCCCTGTGGCGCGAGATCGGCTATGTCATGGTGCTGTATCTGGCCGGCCTCAAGGGCATCGACCCCGCGCTGTACGAGGCGGCCAAGGTCGACGGCGCCTCGGCCTGGCAGCAGTTCCGCAACGTGACCCTGCCGCAGCTGCGCAGTGTCAACGCCGTGGTCCTGTCGGTCATCATCATCGACTCGCTGCGGTCGTTCGACGTGGTCTGGGCACTGACCCAGGGCGGACCGTACAACTCATCGCAACTACTGAGCACGTATATGTATCAGACCGCTTTCGTGAACACCGACTTCGGCTACGGCTGCGCGCTCGCGGTCGCGATCTTCGTGCTCGCATTCGGCGTCATCGTCAGCTATCTGATCCGCGCCTTCAAGGAGAGCGACTGATGATCAGCAGCAAGCGGCTGCGCACCATCGGATTCCACACAGGCGCGAGCGCGCTGTCGCTGCTGTGGTTCCTGCCGATCGCGCTGATCCTGATCATCAGCTTCCGCTCCACGGACGACGTGCTCGGCAACGGGCTCAATGCCCTGCCGCACTCCTTCGCGCCCGGGAACTACTCCTCGGCGTGGTCGGGTGGCGGAATGCAGCAGGCGCTGATCAACAGCGCGATCGTCGCCGTTCCCGCCGTGCTGCTCACGCTGCTGCTCGGCTCGATGGCAGCCTTCGCGCTCAGCCGCTACCGGATCCCGTTCCGCCGCACGCTGATCCTGCTGATGCTCGGCGGCAACCTGCTGCCTCCGCAGATCCTGCTGGTGCCGGTGGCCAAGCTGAGCCAGGTGTTCGGGCTCTACGACTCGCTGGCCACGTTGATCGTGGTGGAGATCGGCTTCGGCCTCGGCTTCTACGTGTTCGTGCTGCAGGGCTTCATGCGCACGATCCCCGCGGAGATTCAGCAGGCGGCGCTGATCGACGGCGCGGGCGCTTGGCAGATCTACTTCCGGATCGTGCTGCCGCTCACCCGGCCGGCGCTGGCCGCGCTCGGCGCCCTGGCGTTCACCTGGATCTTCAACGACCTGCTGTGGCCGATCACGGTGCTGATCACGCAGTCGAAGATGCCGGTCACCCCGGCGCTGCTGAGCCTGCAGGGGCAGTTCGTGTCGTACTGGAACGTCATCGCAGCCGGCTCGGTCATCGCCGCGATTCCGACCGTGGCCGTCTTCCTGCGCTTCCAGAAGCACTTCATCGCCGGCCTGAACCTGGGAGCCGTCAAGTGACGAACCGCTGGACGCTGCGTACCGCGACGACGTCCTACACCGTCGAAGTACCCGCACACGGGAGCTGGGCGGAGCTGTCCTCATGGGGTCCGATCGGCGTCGAGGACGGGCCGTCGCCGCTGGCCGGGCACGGTCGCACACCGTTCCGCACGGCCGCCGACGCCGCCCCGGCAGAGTACGTTCCGCTCGGACTGCGACCGTTCGGCGGCGCGGACCTGGACGTGCGGCGACCTGGGACCGATCGCGGCAGCTGGTGGTCGTTCACCGGCGCCGAGGCGGTCGAGCCGGGGGAACTGCGGCTGCGGTTCGCCGACGACGTGCTCGGGATCGCGGCAGTGCTCTGCTACAAGACCGTGCCCGGCACGGACGTGATCCGGCGCTGGGTCGAGTTGGCCAACAGCGGCGACGGTGACCTGCTGCTCGGGCGGCTCGATTCGGCCGCGGTGAACGTCCCGGTGCCCGGCGGCGCCCGGCTGACCTACCTGGTCGGGCAGTGGGCGCGGGAGTTCCAGCTCAAGCACGTCGAGATCGAGCGCGGCGGGTTCGACATCGGCAGCACGCAGGGCGTCTCAGGGCACGACTACGCGCCGTGGCTCGCCGCGCAGGACGCCGCGACGGCCGACGGTCCGGCGACGCCCACCTGGGGAGTTTCGCTCGCCTGGTCGGGCTCGTGGCACATCGACGCGCAGGTGGACGCCGGTCGGCTGCTGCGCATGCGCGCGGGCCGTGAGCCGCACGAGGGTGAGGTGCTGCTGCCGGCCGGCGGCTCACTGACCACCCCGGAGCTGCTCGTCGCCTTCAGTCCCGAGGGGCTCGACGGCCTGGCGAGGGTCTGGCACGCATTCGAGCGGCAGCAGAGCCGCCCGCGAAGCCTGCGCCCGCGCCCGGTGCTCTACAACTCCTGGGAGGCCACCGGCTTCCACGTCGAGCATGAGGACCAGCTCGAACTCGCCCGGATCGCCGCCTCGATCGGCGCCGAACTGTTCGTCGTGGACGACGGCTGGTTCATCGGCCGCGCCGACGACACCGCGGGCCTCGGCGACTGGGAGCCGGACCCCGCGGCGTTCCCGGACGGCTTCGGCGCCTTCGTCGAGCAGGTGCGGGGCCTGGGGCTCGAGTTCGGGCTCTGGGTCGAGCCGGAGTCGGTCAGTCCGGGGTCGCGGCTGCTCGCCGCGCATCCGGACTGGATCTACGCGATCGACGGTCGGCCGTCCACGCTGATCCGCGGCCAGTTGGCGCTCGATCTCGGCCGCGACGAGGTACGCGAACACGTGCTCGGCTGGCTGGACAAGCTGCTGCGCGGCTACCCGATCAGCTATCTGAAATGGGACATGAACCGGCCGCCGACCGAGCGCGGCCGTCCGGGCGATCCGCTGCCGCGCGCCGCGGACCTGGACGCGGCGCACGTGGCCAACTACCACCGCATTCTGAGCACGCTGCGCGCGGAGCATCCGCACGTCCTGGTCGAGGGGTGCGCCGGTGGGGGAGGGCGGGCCGACGCCGCGGCCGTCGCCGCCACCGACGTCGTCTGGCCCAGCGACAACACCGGACCGCAGGACCGGCTCGCGATTCAGTACGGCTTCCTGCACGCGCACGCGCCGCACGTGATGAGCTCGTGGGTGACCGACTCCACAGGGTTCTTCGACACGCGGCCGCGCTCGCTGCGCTTCCGCTTCGTCACCGCGATGGCCGGTGCGCTCGGCATCGGCGCCGACGTGCGGGCGTGGACGCCCGAGCAGCGTGCCGAGGCCGCCGAGTGGATCGCCAGGTACAAGCAGTGGCGCGAGACGCTGCATCACGGCGTCGTGCATCTGATCGGCAGCCCCGCGGATGACTCGTGCGGGGTGCAGTACTCGGCGGCGGACGGCTCGCACGAGATCGTCCTGGCCTGGAACAGCGGAAACCTGACCGGCCTGCCGCTGCTGCCGGGACGTCCGGACCGGCTGCGGCTGCGCGGCCTTGAGCCGGCCGCGCGCTACCGGGACGAGGCGACCGGCGCCGAGTACAGCGGCGCTCATCTGCTGCACGCCGGGCTGCCCTGCGCCTGGAGCGCGGATCTCGACGCCGACGCGGTGCTGCTGCGGCGGCGTTGAGAACCTTCACAATTCATAATTAATGTACAGAGCAGCGGGAGTGAGGAGCCTCCAACAGATGAACGAGCGATCGGTCGCCGTGGTCACCGGCGCGGCCTCGGGGATCGGCGCGGCGACGGCCGAACGCCTGGCCCGCGACGGCGCCGCGGTCGTGCTCGCGGACATCTCCGAGCGGGGCGAGCAGGTCGTCGCCCGGATCGCCGAGGCCGGCGGCCGGGCGAGATTCGTGCGCGCCGACGCCGCCGACGAACGGGACTGGGATCGCGTCATCGAGGCCGCGCACGAGTTCGGACCGGTGAACGTGCTGGTCGGCAACGCGTACGCGAGCGAGGTCGCCGCCGCGCACGAGACCTCGCTCGCCTCCTGGGACCGGCAGTTGGCGGTGACGCTCGGCGGCGCCTTCCTAGGCTTTCGCGCCGCGCTGCCCGACCTGCGAGAACGACTCGGCAGCGCGGTGTTCGTCTCCTCGGTGCACGCCCGCTTCGGCCTCCCCGGGCATCCGGCGTACGCGGCGGCCAAGGGCGCGCTCGTGTCGCTGTGCGGCCAGCTCGCGGTCGAGTACGCGCCGCGCGTCCGGGTGAACGCGGTGCTGCCCGGACCGATCATGACCAGCGCATGGGATCGGGTGAGCGAGGCCGACCGTCAGCTGTCCGTCGCGGCCACGCCCGCAGCCCGCTTCGGCACGCCCGCGGAGGTCGCCGCGGCCATCGCCTTTCTCACCGGTCCGGAAGCCTCGTTCATCACGGGGACGAGCCTGGTGGTCGACGGCGGCTGGTCCGTCGCCAAGGCCTCGGCATAGCTCTCGGCTCTCCAAGAAAGTAAGGACACGTAAGACATGTCGCTGTACGGAAACCGCGGGGTGCACGGCCAGACCGTGGACGCCATCGCCCGACGCGTGCTCAGCGGCGCGCTGCCGGAGGGCGCGACGCTCGACCTGTCGGCGTTGCAGGAGGAACTCGGCGTCAGTCTCACCGCGCTGCGCGAGTCGCTGAAGGTGCTGGCGGCCAAGGGCCTGGTGGACGCGCGCCAGAAACGCGGCACCTACGTGCGGCAGAGAGCGGACTGGAACCTGCTCGATCCGGACGTGCTGCGCTGGCAGTTCAGCGCCGAGGCGGACGCCGGGCTGCTGCGCAGCCTCGACGAGGTGCGCGGCATCATCGAACCGGCCGCGGTACGGCTGGCCGCCACCCGGCGCACGGACGACGACCTCGCCCGGCTCGACGCGGCGCTGGAGGCGATGTCGAGCGCGGACGATTCGCGCAGTGCGGTCGACGCCGACCTCGCCTTCCACCGCGCGCTGCTCGACGCCACCCACAACGAACTGCTCGAGCGCATGCAGACCGTGCTCGAGTCCGCGCTCGCCGCGCGCGACCAGTTGGTGCACGGCACCGACGACGCGTCCGACGACCCGGTGCCCAGCCACCAGGCGGTGCTCGACGGCGTGCGGGCGCAAGACCCTGATACGGCAGAGGCGGCCATGCGCGCCCTGCTGGACAAGGCCATCAGCGACGAGGAGCGGCTGCGCTCGGAAATGGAACGCCGGTGAAGATCACCCGGGTTGAGACCTTCTTGGTGCCGCCACGCTGGCTGTTCTGCCGGATCGAGACCGACGACGGGATCGTCGGCTGGGGCGAACCCGTCGTCGAGGGCCGCGCCGAGGTCGTGCGCGCCGCCGTGGACGTGCTGGCCGAATACCTGATCGGCCAGGACCCGCTGCGCATCCAGGACCACTGGCAGGTGCTGACGAAGGCAGGGTTCTACCGTGACGGGCCGATCCTCAGCAGCGCCGTCGCAGGGATCGACCAAGCCCTGTGGGACATCGCCGGCAAGGCCTACGAAGCACCCGTATACGCGCTGCTCGGCGGCCCCGTGCGGGAGAAGGTCCGGGTGTACGCGTGGGTCGGCGGCGACGAGCCGTCCGAACTCGCCGAGGCGATCGCGGCGCAGGTGGCGGCCGGATTCACCGCGGTGAAGATGAACGCGTCCGGCCGGATGTCGCCGATCGCCACCTCGGCCGAGGTCGACGGCGTGGTCGCCCGCCTGGCGACCGCGCGCGAAGCCCTCGGCCCGGACCGCGACGTCGCAATGGACTGCCACGGTCGGTTCACCCCGGCCACCGCGCGACGGGTGCTGGCGGAGCTCGCGCCGTACCGCCCGCTGTTCGTCGAGGAGCCGGTGCTGCCGGAACACCAGCAGGCCCTGGCCTCGCTGGTCGCCGCGAGCCCGGTGCCGCTCGCGACCGGCGAGCGGATCTACGGCCGGGCCGGCTTCCTGCCGGTGCTGCAGGCCGGAATGGCGGTCGTGCAGCCGGACCTCTCGCATGCCGGCGGGATCAGCGAGGTGACGCGGATAGCCTCGCTCGCCGAGACCTTCGGCGCGCTGCTCGCCCCGCACTGCCCGCTCGGCCCGGTCGCGCTCGCGGCCAGCCTGCAGGTCGGCTTCGCCACCCCGAACCTGCTGATCCAGGAGCAGAGCCTCGGCATCCACTACAACAAGGAAGCCGATCTGCTGTCCTACGTCATGGACCCCGAGCCGTTCCGCTTCGTCGACGGCCATGCCGTGCGCGGGCAGCTGCCGGGCCTCGGCGTCACCATCGACGAGAACGCCGTGCGGGCCGCGGACCGGGTCGCCCACCGATGGCGCAATCCAGTGTGGCGTCAGGCCGACGGCACACTCGCCGAGTGGTGATCCGATGGTCCTCGAAACCGTTCCGCTGAGCGTGCGCGTCGATGCCGAGCACGGTGGTCGGTGGACTTCGCTGAGTGGCGGCGGCCGCGAATGGCTCTGGCACCGTGACGAGCCACGCCGCGAGCACGTCCTGCCCGGCGACGCTTTCGCCGACGCGGGCGGGATCGAGGAGTGCGTGCCGACCGTGCGAGGGCTTCCTGATCACGGCGATGCGTGGAGTAGGGCGTGGATCGCGGGCGACTCAATGCTCGAGCACCGCGTTTCCTGCCCGGACTTCGAGCTGACCCGCCGGATCGGCGTCGTCTCAGGATCCGTCGTCGCCGACTACCGACTCGTCGCCGAGCCCGGATATCGCTTCCTCTGGGCCGGTCACGCGCTGCTCGACCTGAGCCAGCGTGCCGTTCTGCAAGTCCACCACGCCACGGAGACTCGCGTCTTCCCCCTCGGCCCGGACGATGGAACTGCCGTAGGCGACGTCATCGACGGCACCACAGCAGTCGTCGACGACGGCCCGGATCACCGCCTGCGCCTATCCGTGCAGGTCAACCGCCAGCCGACCGCCATCGCCCTCTGGCGCAATCTGGGCGGATGGCCGGATGCCGACCCGTACCGCAGCATCGGCGTGGAACCGATGCTCGGCCGCGTCTTCGACCTCGCACACGCCGACGACGGCGACTGTGCCGTCGTCCCGGACTCCGGCGAGGTGCGCTGGCGGCTGACGATCACCGCGTACCAGCAGAAAGCTTAGATGATCATGGATCTTCAATCCTTACTCCGTGAGCGACGGCTGCTCGCCATCGTGCGCGGCCGACACGCCGAATCAGTACTCGAAACAGTGCTCGCCCTCGCCGGCGAGGGCGTCGGACTGATCGAGGTCTCCCTCACCTCGGAGCGGGCCCTCGACGTGATCTCGCGCGCCCGCACTGCGCTCGGCTCCGAGACCGTCCTCGGCGCGGGAACCGTCCTCACCGCGCAAGACGCGCGCGACGCGCGTGCCGCCGGCGCCGAATTCATCGTCACCCCGGGGATCGGCGACGGCGCTTTGGAGGCCAGGCACGTCAGCCTGCCGGCGATCGTCGGCGCCCTCACCCCCTCGGAGGTGATCGCGGCGAGTGCCATCGGCGCCGATGCGGTCAAGCTGTTCCCCGCCTCCTCGATGGGCGGTCCGGATTATCTGCGTGCCCTGCGAGCGCCGTTCCCGGACGTCCCGTTCGTCCCGGTCGGCGGCGTGGACGCGCAGTCCGGTCGCCGCTACCTGGAGCTCGGCGCGACGGCCGTCGGAGTCGGCAGCCCGTTGATCGGCGACGCGGCGGACGGCGGCGACCTGGAGGCGCTGCGCGAACGGACCCGAGCCTTCCTGCGCATCGCCGCCGAGGCCGGTCGATGACGCAGAGCCCTGACGCAGCCGTCGCGTGCGTCGGCGAGACCATGGTTTCGTTCATCCCGTCCGACGGCACGGCCCTGGATGCCACCGAAAAGCTCGGCCTCGACACGGCCGGTGCCGAGTCCAACGTGGCCATGTACCTCGCGGACCACGGCGTCGACGCCCGCTGGGTATCAAGGCTCGGCGACGACGCCTTCGGCCGCCGCGTGCTGGATCACGTGCGCACGGCCGGGGTTGACGTCTCGGCCGTGCGCACGCATCCCTCGCGGCCAACCGGCTTGCTGTTCAAGGACCGCGCAAAGGGCGGAACCAAGGTCTCGTACTATCGGCATGGCTCGGCGGCCTCGACCATGGGCAGGGACGTACTCGACGAAGAGGTCATGCGCACCGCCGACCTGTGGCACTTCACCGGAATCACCCCCGCGCTCTCCGCGAGCTGCCGCGATCTTGTGGAGGCCGCGTTCAGCGGCGAGCACCCGATCGTCAGCTTTGACGTGAACTATCGGCCCGCCCTCTGGCGCGAGCCGCCCGGCCCGCTGCTGCGCCGCTTGGCGCAGTCCGCCGACATCGTGTTCGTCGGACTCGATGAGGCGCAGGCACTGTGGGGCGACGATCTGCGCGACGACGATGTGCGTGCGCTGCTCTCGTCCCCGAGCATCGTGGTCGTCAAGGACGGCGCGAACGCAGCCACCGCATTCCACGGCGATGACCGCACGACCGTCCCGGCGCTCACAGTCGACGTCGTCGAGCCCGTCGGCGCTGGTGACGCGTTCGCCGCAGGCTTCCTCTTCGGCTGGCTACGCGGCGAATCCACCGAACGCTGCCTACGCCGCGGCCACCTCACCGCCGCCTCCGCGCTCTCCGTCACCGGCGACCACGGCCCGCTCCTCGATCCGGCGTTGGTCGACGAACTTCTCGAGCTCTCCACGCAGGCTTGGCCAGATTATTCCTTGACATTATTCAGCCGCCGAATTTAGCATCCGCAGCATGCTGAGCCCTTCAGCGCGGCACCGTGGCCGCGCATACCTACGCAAGTCGCTCACAGGCCTCGGACTGGCCGCCGCCCTTGCCCTCTCGGCCAACGCCGGCAACCCGGTCGCCGGCCACGCCGCCGCCGCGGTTCCGGCCGCCGACACCACCACAGCGCCGTCGACCACGTCGTCGGCAAGCGAATACATCAACAACTGGTCGAATCTCACCGCGATCTGGAACGCGAGCAAGCTCAACCAGAACGACACCGGGACCTACGGTCCGCGGATCGCCGAACTGCGCGCGAGCAACCAGTGGTCGACCAACCAGATCGTCGACTACACCGGCTTCTTCGACGACGCCACCGACAACGTCAAATACGACCAGGCGCACGACTTCGCGTCGACCGGGTACCTCGACGAGAGCGGCGTGCTCAACACCACGTACGGCGCCTACAACAGCGCGAGCACCCCGATCGAGATCAAGCGCGACTACGTGATGGTGCCGAACGAACCGTTCCTCGTCGCGCGCTACACGCTCACCAACCCGTCGTCCACCACGTCGTACTCGTGGAAGGTGCTCGACCAGGTCCACCTGAACAACACGTCGTCGAGCACGAACGTCTCAGCGTCCTACGACTCGACGCGGGAGGCCCTGTTCGGCAACATGACCGCTTCCGGGCAGGATGTCGTGGCCCTCGGAGCGCTGCAGAGCCCCACGGCGTACCAGGCAGGCAACGACGCGGACTGCACTGCCGGCGACACCACCGCGAGCGCATGGTGCCAGTTCGACGCGAACGGCACGCTCGACGACAACGCCTCCGAGAACACACCGAACGTGGATCTCGGATTCCAGAACACGGTGACGGTAGCGCCGTCCAGTTCCCAGACGCTCTACTACTACCTCGGACTCGGCTCGACCATGTCCGCGGCGCAGTCTGCGTCGGACGCGGCGCGGTCCGAGACGGGCGCCTACTGGTTCAACACCACTGCGACCGACTACGCGAACTGGCTCGCCTCCGGCACGAACGTCTCGACGACCGACGGCGGAGTCAATACCGCGTACGAGCGCAACCTGGTCGTGATCAAGAACTCGCAGAACCCGACGAACGGCTTGTTCCCGGCGGCCACCAACGAGGGCTCGTACGGCTACAAGGCCTGGATGCGCGACTCGGCGTTCGACGCGATGGCCTTGGACGCGAGCGGCCACTACTCCGAGGCGGAGAAGTTCTGGGACTTCATGGCAGCCAACCAGTTGAGTACCGGTGCATGGCATACAACATATGACGAATGGTCGGGCCAGTACGTCTCATTCGTCGAACCCGAATATGACAGCATCGGCGAGTTCCTCGTCGGCGTGCAGAAACACTACGCCGACACCGGCAGCAGCACGTTCCTCGCGACGATGTGGCCGGTCGTCGAGGCAGCCGCGAACTTCGTCGAGAACAACATCGCCGGCAACGGCCTCGGTGCCGCCGACGCCAGCATCTGGGAAGAGTCCGTCCAATACAACGTCTTCACCCAGGCGTACTACGTCGCCGGCCTGCGGGCCGCCGCGAGCCTGGCGAAGGTCGAGTCGGCGTCCTCCAGCGTGGACGCGTGGAACGGCGCCGCGAGCACGATCCTGACGAGCATCCAGCGCAGCGACACCGCGAGCACGCCCGGACTGTGGAACGCGAGCGGCGGCTACTACGACCGCGGCATCGCCACCGACGGCACGACCGTGAACTCGCTGCTCGACTCCTCCTCGATGGCCCTGATCGTGACCGGCGACATCGACGCCGCCTCGTCGCGCGCGACATCGATGGTGAACACGATCGACTCCAACCTGACGCACGACACGTACGGAATCGCGCGGTACACCGGCGACACGTACTACTACACGAGCCAGTACGACCCGGCCGGTGACGAAGCCGGCGCGGCCGAGCCGGTCTGGCCGAACATGACCATGTTCGACGGCATCTACGACGTCTACAGCGGACAGACATCCTTGGCCCTCGAACGCCTGCAGTACTACGTGAGCGTGTCGGGCGTCGGCGACATGCCGCCCGGCGAGGCGGTGGCGTGGCCGACCAGCCAGCCGGTGCTCAGCACGATGTCCGAGCCGCTGACCGCGTCCTCGTTCATCATGGCCGCGCTCGCCTACACCGGGAAATACGACCCGCGGGTGTACGCGACGAACGCGAACGCCAGCGCGTACGCGACCGTGAACATCACCACGACGCCGAGCAGCGACTGGAGTAAGTGGACGAACATCCCCTACTACACCTTCCCGGCAGGGAAGAGCGCGTCCGGCTCCGCGATGACGAACATCGGAGACGCCTACATCAGCAATGACGCGAGCAACGTCTACGTCCGGGTCGACAACAGCTCCGGGGCCTTCTCGGCGTACGGCGCGACACCGAAGTTCGCGCTGCTCGTCTACGCGCAGGACTTCAACCACTCGACGTCGTTGACCGGCACCACATCGGGCGAGTACGGCGGTACCCTCGACCACTCGATGAACTACCTGGTCGGACGGTGGAGCGACAGCGGAAGCTACGCTACCTTCGCGGCGAGTTCGAGCGGCTGGACGTCCGGCTCCGGCCTCAGTTCGATCGCGCCGCAGTGGGACACCTCCACCGGCCGCATCGAGGCGGCGATCCCGATCTCGGCGCTGGCGAGCGGCGGATCGGCGGCGACCGGCTCGTGGTCCTACCTGGACATCGAGCTGGCTTATCAGAACCCGTCGACCGGCGCCTGGGATGATGACGACCTCGGCGCGGTCCACTACGAGTTGGCCGGCTCGACGAGTACTACGCTCTACGGAAACGTGACGCGCTGAACGCGTATGACGCGCTCGACGCGCTGAAAGGTAGTGAGTGAGCGCGAAGTCGTCCGCGGGACGCGACCTTACCCAGACGGCGGTGTTGGCCCTGCTCGGTCGAGCAGGGCCGATGTCCCGTGCCGACGTGGCCCGGGAGCTGGAGATCAGCCCGCCGACGGTGACGGCCGTGGTGCGCCGGCTCGTGGACCAGGCGATGGTTCAGGAACTCGACGAGGAGGCCCCGTCCCGCGGCGGACGTCGCGGTCAGCTCATCGGCCTCGTCGGAACCGCTGCGCGCGCCATCGGGGTGAAAGTGGCGGCCGACCACGTCGCGATCGTCGAGGCCCGGCTGGACGGTTCGGTGCACGCCGCGCACACCCTCGAGTTCGACGCGCTCGCTCCGGAGGCCGCCGGACGCCTGGCCTCGGCGCTGCGCCCGTTCGTCGAGGAGCAGTTGGAGATTCCGTTGCTGGGCCTCGGGATCGGCGTCCCCGGCGTGGTCGACAGCCCCGACAACGGCCGGGTACACGCGCCGACGCTCGGCTGGAGCGACGTGCCGCTCGGCAGGCACCTGCACGGAGCACTCGGCCTGCCCGTGCTCGTCGAGAACGATGTCAAGGCCCTGACCGTGGCCGAGCAACTCTTCGGCCGAGGTCGGCGGCATCGCGACTTCCTGGTGCTCACGATCGGCAGCGGCGTCGGGCTCGGCATCGTGACCGGTGGCACCGTCTATCGCGGATCGCACGGCGGCGCGGGGGAGTTCGGGCACTTCCCGGTCGACCCGCACGGCACGCCGTGCGCCTGCGGCAACCGCGGCTGCCTGGAGGCCATCGTCGGCTCCGCGGGCCTAGTGCGCGCCGGGCTGGCCGCAGGCGTGCTACGCGAAGGACAAGGCGTCGAACGCCTGCAAGAACTCGCCGACCGCGGCGACCACGCGGCCGCCGCCGTCTACGCGCAGACCGCCGCCGTACTCGCGCGCGCAGTCGCCGCACTCGTCACGGTCCTAGACCCGGAAGTCGTCATCGTCCTTGGCGAAGGCGCAGCCGCGTGGCAGCACTGGGACCGCGCCTTCCGCGAGGGCCTCATCGGCGCGATCCCGAGTCCGATGGACGAGACCCCGATCGAGGTCGAGCCCTGGGACGACACGGCTTGGGCCCAAGGCGCGGCCGCCATCGTGCTCGCCACGCCCTTCGACCTCTCCGTACCCGCGGGACGCCAGAAGCAGCAGGTGCTGGCGAGGTTTCACGGGCAGCCGATCGGCTAGCCCGGCTCGGGAATCCGCTTCGCTGCCCCGACGGTTCCGGCGTTGCGTCGATCTGCTGCGGTATCGGTGCTTTGCACCGGGTCCGCTTGCCCACCCTCCCACCCGTTGCGTTGCCTGGTCAGGCTGCGGTTGCAACCTGAAAGTCAAAGTCAACGGCGGGCCGGCTCGGAGCCCCGGGGGCTCGTCGGGCTGCGGGTTCATTGGTGGTCGGGTGGTGTCCGTCGCAGTCGCCGACTGCTCTTTCCCAGCGACCGCCCACTGAACGAGCGGACGGGGCGGGATGCGTGCCGTCGCTCTGGGGTCAGGGGGCGCGGCAGCGGGTTGGTCTAGGTGATGATGGCGGGCTTGGCCGCGTTGTCAGCCGTGTTCGGATGGCTGCGCGGCGGAGTGCGCGGGCGCTGGTTTCTCCTGGTCCGCCTCGTCTTCTCGATCCGCTGTTCGCTTGAGCCGGGCAAGCTGGGGCAGCAGGTTTCTGACGGCTGGCGTGTCGCAGAAGGGCAGCAGGACCGGAAGCACGTCGTTGAGACGATCGACAGCGGTGCTCACGTCTAGTTTGTGCGCCAGTTTCGCCGCTTTGCTGCCGTAGTCGAGACAGAGTTCCAGTTCGCCGGTGATCGCGGCGGTGAGAGCCGCTTCGGAGAGCACGATGGTGCGCGATTTCGTAGTGGTCTCGTCGAGTGCGTTCACGGCCCGGGTTCCGAATTCGGCAGCGTCTGGGTGCTTCAGCACGGCTGCGGTGTACGCGATGGTCGAGAGCAGTCGGGCGTGGTCGATCGAGCGCATCCACGGCAGAGTGCCGTCGCCGGGTTTCGGGTTTTCGAGGGTTTCGTCGATCTCTAGCGCGCGCTCCATCGCTCCCTCGGCTGCTTCGCGTTCGTCGACGTGCGCCGCGTACAGTGCGGCGCGGGCGGTGGCCCATGCGGTAGCGCGGGGGTCGTCGGGTGCGTGTTGGATCGCGTCGTGGGCGAACTGCCAGGCGGAACCGGGATCGCCGTGTCGGAAGGCGGCGTGGGACTGGAAGGTGAGCGTCGCGGCGAGCAGTGCGGTATCCATGGTGGCTTCGGCTGCGCTGATCGCATCGGCCCACAGGTTGTGCGCGTCGTACCTGTGTCCACGGTCGAAGGCCAGCCAGCCGGCGAGCAGTGCGCTGCGTCCAGCAGAGTTGATCAGACTTCGCCGTACCGTTTCGTGCCGTGCGGCCGTCAGGTGCGCAGTCACGTTGGCGAGATGCCGCTCTGCGGTCGGCGCGAGCAGTCGGGCCGGGCTGTGATGCTCCAGATCGAACAGCCGCGCTGTGCCCGCTTCGAGCAGAGCGGCGGAGCGCGCGTCCACCACGCTGGGATGGTTGATCGCATGGTGCAGACGTCCTGAAGACCGGTCGATCGGCGCGTCGGTGGTGCGGGCGCTCAGGGCGGCCGTGGTAGACACGGAGTTGGCCGCGTCCACACTATCGGCTGCAATATCTGATCCGGCGCGCGTCCCCGAATCATCGGGCAGGGTCCGGAAGCCGAGTTCGCGTGCTGACAGGCCGGTCACGACCTGCAACACCTTCAGATACACGGGACGGCAGGTGGCGTGCTCGCCGGTCTCCCACTTCTGCACGAGCCGCTTTGTGCAGTGGTTGGGCACTCCGATCGCGTTCCCGGCTGCGCGGATCGCCTCGGCGAACTGAGCCTGGCTCATCCGCATCGTCTGGCGTGCCCTGCGGAGAGCGACATTCGGTGTGCGTGGGTGAGGCTGGGTCGTCACGGCATCGTCTTTCGTCAGTGCTGTGGCCCGGCTCAACTGACGAGTCGGGGTCTGCGGGATCGGCGGCGAGGTGCTTCCGACGACGGCGGGAACTCACGGCGGACACGCCAGCGCTTGGCAGAGCGTGTCAATGCCTCAGCTGATCTGGATTATCAGTGGGTCCTAGCGGTGATCGGTTTGCAGATCACGGGGGAGCAGCGGCAGCCGAGCCTGTCCAGGCCCCACAGGATGAACGCGGCTTCACGTTTCCCAGTGCGTTGCTGCTCGGGCCACTCGTCCCAGATGTGGCGAGCCACGTCTGCTTTCAGTTCGAGTTTCTGGCCGCCGATGGTCACACGGTAATTCACCTCGGGCCCGCCAGAACGTGCGAGAGTTGCGCGCCGTTCGGCCACGCGCACACCGCCGGCTGCCAGGACACCGCCGGGCACAGTGGCTGGATCGACGTCCGGGACCGTGGCTTCGAGTTCAGTCCGTGACCGCATGACCATGCTCTCTGTTTGGAAAGTTGGCTTACGTCATCCACCATGCCGAGACAGCGCAGCTCAGACACCTGTGAAACAGGCGAATGATCGAACGGATTCGTAGGCGGACACGCTCCAACTCATGTGCGCCATGCTCTCGTTTGCCCATTGGAATGGGTAGAGTGTTCGTAGGACAGCGGATCAGGCGCCGCAGCCCTACGAACTTAGTGACTGGAGGGGGCATGTCGATCACTGATCGCCCAGTCACGAGCCCCCAGGCCCGAGGCCGAGAGCTCGCTCGCCGGGGACGCGCGCTCTGGCAAGAGGGCGGATCGGTGCAAGGTGCAGCTACTGAGCTGATGAGCCAGCACCGCGATTTGCCTACTATTCAAGCATTCCGCTACGCCGCTGGACTTTCTCAGGATCAGGCCGCCGCTCGGTACAACGAGGTGACCGATCACCAGACCAGTCTCGGCGGGACGACGATCAACGCGTGGGAATCCTGGGCTCGTGGACGTGGGGCGGGCTCGCCCCCGCCGTTTTCCAGCTTGATGATCCTCGGCGTCGCGTACGGGCGGGGGCCTCATGGCGTCGCTGACGAGCAGTTGTCGCCGTTCGATCTGATCGCAGACGTATACGAGCGGCTCCCTGCAGAAGACCAGATCGCGCTGAAGCTGTTTACGGCGCGCCGCCGTGATGCGCAGCCAACGCCTTCTACTCCAGACGAGCAGGTAGTGACAGCGGCGCGCGATCAGCGAGCGCTGGCGCTGGTCGGGCCAGAGTTCGATCTGCTCGTTCCCACAGTCGAGTACGGCAACCCGCAGATCCACCCGTTCACCCTGCCCAACCCGCAGCCGTACCAACTTCTGGACCTGCCGTGGGAGGTATTCGGATATGGCGTTGAGCGGTTGGGCCGACAGATTAAGAACTTAGGCCGACGCCTGGAAGCGGATATCTGCTTCGGTATCAACGAAGCCGGGCTAGTCATGGCAACGTTCCTTGCCTCCGCCCAGTTTGGCCGGTGCCCCATCGGCTACCTGAAGTGCGTGAAGTCACGGGACGAGATCGCGCTCGATGACGCGTCCTTCTACCCCGACGCCTCCGAGGCGCCGAACATCGTTGTGTGCGACTTCGAAGTCAAGCACGCCGACGTCGTCGGCTTCATTGCGCGTCAGCTTCGTGTGCGCTATCCCAACGCCCGGCTGTACTTCGCGGTCTTCGGTGCGATGACCAAGGACGCTGATCTGAAGGTGGGCAGTTTCGATGACTTGACCGGCGCGAAGATCATTCGCGCCGCAGGCTTCGAGGCAGTCTTCATTGCTGCGACCATGAGCCCGCCGGGAATCGAACCACCCTTGGAACTGCGTTGAACACCGGAAGGCGACCATGACCACATCCGCGTACGCGCCGACTGGCACGGCCGGTACGGTCGCGAAGATCGTACGGGCCGTGATGGCCGAGTCGCGCCCCGCTCTGCTCAAGGCCGCGCTGACCGGTCGTCGCGGCGAAAGCGTGAACCTTCGTCACGAGGACAACTTCCTGTCCGAGCACGACCTCCGGATGCACCGGCGTTACCGCGAGCTGTTCGCTGAAGCCCTGGGTTCGTTCGTCTACACGTCCGAGGAAGACGACCCTCGAGTCG
>NZ_DASZKT010000225.1:0-1954 GCF_035552695.1 Actinospica sp. | reverse complement strand
GCACATAACGGACCTGCCATCCGGCCAGCCGAACAAACCGGCGATCCTCGGTCTGTTCGTGCTCGTGTTCGTCTGCGGGCTGGGGACGCTGGCCGCGCTCGTGCCGGTTGGTCCTGGGTTCGTGCCGAAGGGAGGTGGCTGCCGATGTCGGGCAGGCGAGCTCGCTCGGCGCCTGGCGCGTCCTGCACGGACTGCACCTTTACGGGGCGGTGTCCTGGCCAGGCCCCGGCGGGCTCCGGATTTACCGGCCGAACTCCTATGGCCCGTTCGCCTACTACGCGTACATCCCCTTCGTGGTCATCTTCCCGCCGGCGCCGACGCTGCTCGCGACGCTCCTCCCGGCGGTGTGCTTCGACGTGCTGACGCTCGCCGGACTACACAAGCTCGGTCGGCGGCTCGGCGGGCGCCCACTCGCGCACGCGTTCATGTTTGCGTATCTGCTCTACCCGTTCCCCGACCTGTCGTTGACGGCGCAGACCAACGATGGCCTGATCGCCGCCCTCTGCGTCTGGACACTTGTCATAGCGGCGGAGCGCCCCGTCGCTCGCGGCCTGCTCCTGGCCGCCGCCGCTCTGACCAAGTTCCTCCCCGCGCTGCTTGCCTTGCAGTTCCTGGGTCCCAGACAGGGGCGCGCGGTACGCGCTGACGCTGGTCGCCTCACTCGCCGCGATGCTCGCCTGGCCGCTCGTCACCTCCGGGCCGGATCGATTCTTCGACTCGACGTTCGGCTACCAGATGATCCAGCGCGGCGGCGGCGTGCAGTTCAGTATCTGGACCTACATGCCGCAGGTGGCGATCGTGGCCAGGCCAGTACTCGCCGTCGCGCTGGTGCTGCTCGCGCTCTCACCCATGTGGCGTCCCGAAGTGCGAGACGCGCGAGAGCGCGCCGCTCTGGCCGCCGCGCTGCTCATCGGCGCGCAACTACTGCTGGGCTACTGGTTCTACAGCTACCTCACGTGGTGCTACCCGCTCCTCGTGATCGCGATCATCCATGTCCGATCGGACCGCCAAGCGGCCAGCACGCCAGCGCTCGCCCCGGCCAGCCGGGCAGCAGAGATGAGGACCGCCGCCGCCCTCCGCGCCGAGTTATCTGCACAGCAGCAATACTGAACTGTGTCCACTCCCGCGCTGGCGGCCGTCGAGGCTCTCGGCCTTCCCACCGCGCCATCCGGCACGGCCCGGTACGAAGTCTGGCCGAGGCGGCCCGAGGCGGCCCGAGGCCCCTAGCCGACGAGCCGGAACGGTCCAGCGTATTCGCGGATACGATCTGATCTTTTCGCAATTCAAGCATTAGTTTCGACGTTGTATTTGATACAGGTCGCCACGCTGCTATCGTGTCACCATAACCGCTGCCACAGCCGGAGGTGCGACGATGCGACGAGCTGAACCATCCGATGCGGCCGGCCGGGGACTGACTCCGGTCCGGCGCAAGATCGTCGAGACCATCGACGACTCCGTGCGGCGCCACGGCTACGCGCCCAGCATGCGGGAGATCGGCGAGGCCGTCGGCCTGGCCAGCACGTCGAGCGTCTCGTACCAGCTCTCGGTCCTGGAACGAGAGGGCTACCTGAGCCGGGAGGCGCGGCGGCCGCGCACCGCCGCGCTCCGCGTGCCCGCTCCGCCGGCCGCCGGGCGCGGCCCCGACCGCGCACCGGAACAGGCCGGCGGGCCGGGGCTGGCCCAGGTGCCGCTCGTCGGGCAGGTCGCGGCGGGCGTCCCCATCCTCGCCGACCAGCACATCGAGGAGGTCTTCCCGCTGCCCCGCCAGCTGGTCGGCGACGGCGAGCTCATCATGCTCAGGGTCGTCGGCGACTCGATGATCGACGCCGCGATCACCGACGGGGACTGGGTCGTCGTCCGCCGCGAGTCCGACATCGAGAACGGCGACATCGTCGCGGCCATGATCGAGAGCGACACGTCGGCCGACCGTGAGGCCACGGTCAAGACGTTCAAG